>JBDLWO010000103.1:0-14535 GCA_039804245.1 Bacteroidota bacterium | reverse complement strand
TTTTTATCAGAAAAACCGACCTTTGCGCTCACCATGAATCTTTGTATTGACATCGGAAACACCCGAACCAAAATCAGCGTATTCCAGGTCTCAGAGCTGCTGACTACTTTTACAGTTCCTGTCCTGAAAGAAGTGGATATCCAGCGGTTTTCTGATAACTACAAATTCAGCGCAGCGATCTGGAGCAATGTGGCCGGAGAAACCAATATCACAGAATTTTTCTCCCGCTGCCAGTATCCTGTAACCGAACTCACCCACCTCACCCCACTCCCGTTCACCAGCCAATATACAACACCGGAAACACTCGGCCTCGACCGGGTGGCAGCTGTAGCAGGCGCCAAAGCGCTTTATCCCGGCACAAACTGCCTGGTGATCGACCTCGGAACCTGTATCAAATACGATATTATCAATAAAAACGGGGTTTATTTCGGTGGGAATATTGCTCCGGGCGCGAACATGCGTATCCGGGCAATGAACCACTTCACGGCCCGCCTGCCGGAAGTTGAAATGAAAATGCCGGTCAGCCCGATCGGCAACAGTACAGAAACAGCACTCCAGAATGGTGCTCTGCTGGGTGTAATACTCGAAATGAAAGGATATATTGACCTGATCAAGGCAACCTTTCCCGATATAAAAGTCATCCTGTCAGGAGGAGATGCAGCTTTCTTCGCCGAACAACCGGTGTTTGAAAGCGCAACAGTACAACCACATCTCACCCTGCACGGATTAAACAGTATTCTGAATCACAATCAATCAGCATAACCGGACAACAGTTCACCCACCTGACATGAGAATTCTTGCTCTCCTGCCCGCCCTGCTCTGCTCACTCGCAGTCATGGCTCAGCAACCCCGACTCAACTCACCTTACTCCCGATATGGCATTGGCGACCCCTACAATCAGTATTTCGCCAACCAGGCCGGCTGGGGCGGTCAGACAGCAGCTTACCACGACCCGTTTCACCTCAACCTCGAAAACCCCGCATCACTGTCGTTTCTCAGAACTACAGCCTTCGAAACCGGTATGTTCACCAAATTGGGAATGTACACCTCCTCGACATCCTCACAGGATGTGTGGAGCGGTAACCTCGCCTATATGGCGCTCGGATTCACGATGAACAGCCCCATCAATGAGGTGATGGACAGAACAAAATCGCCCTGGAAATTCGGGATGGGAGCAAGTGTGTCCCCTTACACACTCGTGGGCTACAACGTGGAAACCCAGAATACGGTTCCTGACATCGGACTCGTAAAAAATAACTTCCAGGGAGCCGGCGGAACCTATAAATTAGCCTGGGCCGGGTCTGCACGATACAAATACACCTCCATCGGAATCAATACAGGCTGGCTGTACGGAAAAACCAACTACCTCGCTGTAACCACCTTCGCCGACGCCGCTTCTGCAGGCGTTGATACCTTCACATCCATTTTCTTTCAGGATTATTTCAGAGACGATATCGCCGTCCGCGGATTCGTATGGAAAGCCGGTCTGCAACACGATTTCATCCTCAAAACGGAAGAAAACGACAAGGATATCCCGACTGAATGGATCACCGTCGGATTCACCGGAGAGTCAAACCACAACATTTCCACCGTTTCCGACAAACTGCGCCTGCGCAGCCGGGGTCAACAGGCCAACGGTACCTTCATCAACGCCGACACCTTCCTTAACCTGACAAGTCTCAGACAGGGCCTGACCCTCCCCGCCCGATTCTCTGCCGCACTGATGTACGTGAAAGCCAACAAACTGAAGGTCGGCGCCCAGTTCGGATACGACACCTGGTCAGGATACGTAAACGAGGCACGACCCGAATCATTCAGAAATACCTTTTCTGTGAGTACCGGACTGGAGTATATTCCCGATTTTATTTCCTATAACAATTACCTGAAGAGAGCCCGATATCGTATAGGTGGCTACTTCCGTCAGGATCCAAGACCAGTGAACGGGAAGTACTTCAATGATATGGGGGTAACCCTCGGTCTGGGACTTCCATTGGTTCTTCCAAGGCAACAGACATCATTTATCAACCTGGCCTTCGAAGCTGGTAAAATCGGAACAGGCTCACCAATTGAAGAGCTGTACTTCAGAATTACGGCAGGCTTCACACTGAATGACAATACCTGGTTCTACAAACGCAGGTTTGAATAATTTTGCAGGTATGAAAACGTTATTTCTCGTCAGACACGCCAAATCGAGCTGGAGTACCCCCGGCATGCGCGACTTCGACCGGCCTCTGAATGAAAGAGGGATGAATGACGCCCCGAAAATGGCGGCTTTCCTGCATAAATCAGGTCTGATACCCGATCTGCTCGTGAGCAGTCCGGCTAAAAGAGCCTTCACTACCGCCAGGTTCTTTGCAACTGTATTCAGGATATTTGAGCATGAAATTATCCTGAAACCCGATATTTATGAAGCAGAACCTGTTGATATCCTCAGAATTATCAGCGAGCTGCCCGAAACTTCCTCCGCAGCCATGATCTTCGGGCATAATCCCACTTTTACTGAAGTGGCCAACCGATTTTCCGACGACTTAATCGAAAACGTACCAACCTGCGGAGTTATCTGCATCAAATCCAGAGCAGACAATTGGAACGAACTTTTTGAAGGAAACTCACGGATTGCTGCCTCCTTTTTCCCCAAAGAAGTGTTATGAGAATTATGCTCGTTTTTTTTATTCCGGCACTGTTATTGCAGGGATGTAACAGCGAAAAAAAACCGGGGCAGGATATCAGTGATGATAAAATAGCTCGTATTATGGCCGACCTCTACGTAGCAGAAGCAGCAACCGTTGGTATGACCGGCTACCCGAAAGACAGCCTCATGCAGGCTTACTACAACCAGGTCTTCGAAATGCACGGTACCGACAAGGTGGCGTACGAAAATAATCTGCGACTGATCAGTAACGACCTGCAACACCTGAAGCAGGTCGTGCTGGAAGCCCGGCAACTGCTCGAAGACAAAGGTGGAAACTGACCGATCCGAACTTTTACAAAGTATAAAAGCATGTCCAGATTTCTCTTGCCAGGTTAAAATCAGCTCGTTATTAGCTGTTTTTCGACTTTTATCAGATACTTCAAAAAGGCAAAAACTGACAAAAACAGGCTTATTTTTGCCATCGGCAAAATTCCGGACATGATCTAAAAACGTTTGAATTACTTTATTGACCTAAAATGAAAAACCGGCCGCTGCTATTCATTATACTGGCTGTAAACACATTTTCGACCCTCGGTGCACAGGATTGGAAAGATAACCTCCTGACTGCCCGCGCGCGAAGCGGCGATAATGTTCTCACCCTCCTCAAAAGATACGGTCTCTCGGGTTACAGCTGTAATATTGACTTTTTCTGCGACAGAAACAATGTAACGCAGCGCGACCGCCTGCAAAGTAATGAACGTTACAAATTGCCAATCTGCGTGGCAGCTTATAATGGCCGTTCCATTATGTCAACAATAGAAATTGATGACTGGAGAAAGGCCGAGCGGATAAAAGCATTCAACAACAAGGCACTTGATCAGGGGCTGCGGCCGGAAAGTTTTATTGATAACAGAAAACTGTGGATTCCTATCCATGAACTGGAGTGCGAAAGTGACAATGCCGGAGAGACATCCAGCACCACCAGCGTATCTTCATCTGCAATCAGAGGCCTGCATGGTGAACTGAGCCTGTCCAAAGGCTCCAGAAAATTCTCCATTTTTGGTGAAACCTATGCCAACACGCCTCTGGTAGATCAGAAACTCAGAAACAAGGTCTTTTACCTGATAAGCGGACACGGCGGACCCGATGTAGGCGCTCAGGGCCAGAGAGGCTCCCACACACTCTGCGAAGACGAATATGCCTATGATGTAACGCTCCGCCTGATGAAAAAACTCCTCAGCCATGGCGCTACAGTCTATATGGTGGTGAGAGATCCTGACGATGGCATCCGGGATAATATGTTTCTGGAATGTGACAAGGATGAAATAGTATGGAACAATCTCGAAATACCGCTCCCACAACGGGAACGGCTGCTTCAGCGAACAGAGTTCATCAATAAAATGACCGCCAAACACCTGAACGCCGGTATTACCGACCAGACTGTCATAGAAATTCACATTGACTCCAGAAGCGTTCACCAGCATATTGATGTATTCTTCTACTACAAGGAAGGAAACGAAGCCAGTAAGAAACTGGCCAACAACATGCAGACTGTATTCCGGGAAAAGTATCAGGACAGACCCGATCGCAGAGAATACGAAGGAACTGTTACCACGCGGAGTTTGCACACCCTCAAGGATGCAAAAACCAGAAGGGCTGTTTATATCGAACTTGCGAATATCCAGAATGCGGGCGATCAGCAGCGGCTTATCCAGAAAAACAACCGTCAGGCCATTGCCAACTGGCTCTACGAAGGTATTATTCGTAATTGAGTACAGGCGCCAGCCAGCGTTCAGCCTCTTCCACGCTCATTCCTTTGCGAACAGCGTAGTCGGAAACCTGATCCCGGGAAATCTGACCCAGGCCAAAATATTTCGATTCCGGGTGACTGAAATACCAGCCGCTCACAGATGCGGCAGGATACATGGCACAGCTTTCTGTCAGTATAATACCTGCATTGTTTTCCGGATCGAGCAGTTTCCAGATGGTTCGCTTTTCTGTGTGCTCCGGACAAGCCGGATAACCGGGCGCAGGCCGGATACCGCGGTATTGCTCCTCTATAAGCGCATTGTTGTCGAGCGACTCACCGGCAGCATATCCCCATAATTCCTTGCGGACAACTTCATGCAGCCGCTCGGCAAAAGCCTCTGCAAAACGATCGGCCAGCGCCTTGAGCATAATGGCAGAGTAATCGTCGTGCGATTGCTCAAATTCTCTTACACGCTCTTCAATACCAATTCCGGTTGTAACGGCAAAGGCACCCAGATAATCGCCCGACGGCGCCAGGAAGTCGGAAAGGCACAAATTCGGCAGCCCGGCGGCTTTCTGATTCTGCTGACGCAGATGATGCAGAGTTTCCAGCGGCTCTGCCGGGTTTTCCGGCTGATACAACTGAATATCATCCGGACAATCCGGAGAAACTGAAGCAGGGAAAATACCGACAACCGCACGTGCCGTGAGCCACTTTTCATCAATTATCAGGCGAAGCATAGCCTGTGCATCACTGAAAAGTTGTGTGGCCTCCTTCCCTACCACCTCATCATTCAGAATATCAGGAAATTTGCCGGCCAGCTGCCAACTCTGGAAGAAGGGCGTCCAGTCTATATACCCGGCCAGCTCACCGAGTGAGTAGTTGTCAAGTATCCTGACGCCGGTGAAATTCGGCGCCGGTGGTGTGTAACTGCTCCAGTCAGGCTCAAACCTGTTCTCGCGGGCCTTTTCAATAGTCAGGTACTGCTTGACCGACTGCCGGCCTGCCCGCTGGGCGCGTATTTGTTCGTATTCTTTTTTTATTCCATTTGTAAAAGATTCATTTTCATGAATATTTTTTGTCAGCAGTGAACTGGCCACGGCTACACTCCGGCTGGCATCGAGTACGTGTACCACTGGTGCATTCTGGTAGTGCGGTTCAATCTTGACTGCTGTGTGCGTTTTGGAGGTAGTTGCTCCGCCGATCAGCAGCGGAACGGTGAAGTTCAGTCGCTGCATTTCTTTTGCCACGTGCACCATCTCATCGAGTGATGGCGTAATGAGACCCGAAAGGCCGATCATATCCACATTTTCCTCCCGGGCGGCCCTGAGGATTTTATCGGCAGGCACCATCACACCCAAATCCACAATATCGTAGTTATTGCAACCGAGTACAACCCCCACGATATTCTTGCCAATGTCGTGCACATCGCCTTTTACTGTTGCCAGGAGAATTTTACCTTTGGCTCCACTGCCACCGCTTTTTTGCGCCTGTATATAGGGTTCGAGCCAGGCCACCGCTTTTTTCATCACCCGGGCACTCTTCACTACCTGCGGCAGGAACATTTTCCCGGCCCCGAACAGATCTCCCACTACATTCATACCAGTCATAAGCGGTCCTTCGATCACCTCCAGCGGCGAGCTGAACATCTGCCGGGCGGCCTCGGCATCTTCCTCAATAAACTTGTCAATCCCGCGCACGAGTGCATGCGTGATGCGATCCTGAACCGAGCCTTCCCTCCAGGCCAGATCCTCCCCTACCGTTTTGCCAGCTGTCTTTCTGAATGATTCTGCCAGCGCAACGAGCGCCTCGGTAGCGTCCGGTTTCCGGTTGAAGATCACATCTTCAATTTTTTCGAGCAGTTCGGCCGGAATCTGGTCATAAACGGGCAGTGCACCCGCATTCACGATGCCCATATCCATACCGGCTTTGGTAGCATGAAACAGGAAAGCCGAGTGCATGGCCTCCCGAACCATATTGTTACCCCGGAAAGAAAAAGACAGATTACTTACGCCACCGGATATTTTCGCTCCCGGACAGGTCTGTTTGATTATCCGGGTAGCCTCTATGAATGCAATTCCATATTCATTGTGCTCCTCAATACCGGTTGCCACGGCGAAAATATTGGGGTCGAATATGATATCGGTCGGGTTGAAACCAACTTTTTCGGTAAGAATTCGGTAGGCACGCTGGCAAATTTCTACTTTCCGCTCCAGTGTATCTGCCTGACCCTGCTCATCAAAGGCCATCACAACCACGGCAGCGCCAAAACGGCGGCATATTTTCGCCTGATGAACAAATATATCCTCGCCTTCCTTGAGAGAGATGGAATTGACGATACTTTTGCCCTGCAGGCACCTCAGACCTGCCTCGATCACACTGAATCTGGAGGAATCCACCATCACCGGCACCCGGGCAATATCGGGTTCAGCCGACACCAGGTTGAGAAATTTCACCATTGCGGCTTCTGAATCGAGCAGACCCTCGTCCATATTGACATCAATAATCTGGGCGCCGCCCTCCACCTGCTGCCGGGCTACCGAAAGTGCCTCGGCATATTGGTTATCCCGGATCAGTTGCGCGAATTTCGATGAGCCTGTAACATTTGTTCTTTCACCAATATTGACAAAATTGGTGTCTTCACGGATGATGAGCGGTTCAAGTCCGCTGTAGGAACTGTAGGGAGACGGCGACTGAGGTACGCGTGGAGGAAGTCCTTTTACATGAGAGGCAATATGGCGGATATGATCCGGAGTGGTACCACAGCAACCGCCCACAATATTGACGAAGCCAGCCCGGGCAAAGTCTTCCATCAGAACGCACATTTCATGCGGTCCCTGATCATACTCGCCGAATTCGTTGGGTAAACCGGCGTTCGGGTAAGCGCTGATGTAGCAATCGGCCATTCCGGAGAGTGCCTCCACATAAGGTCGCATTTCTGCAGCACCAAGCGCACAGTTCAGTCCGACAGCAAAGGGACTGGCGTGTTTGACCGACAACCAGAAGGCTTCGACCGTTTGTCCACTCAGGGTACGGCCCGAGGCATCAGTAATAGTACCCGATATGATTACCGGCAGGCGCGTTTTTTTCTCTTCAAATACCTCATCAATGGCGTACAGCGCTGCCTTGCAGTTGAGCACGTCAAAGATTGTCTCCACGAGGAGTATATCTGCGCCGCCGTCAATCAGCCCGCGCATCTGAACGGCATAGGCGTCTTTGGCCTCATCAAACGTGAGTGCCCTGAAACCCGGGTCATTTACATCGGGTGACAGCGACAGGGTTTTGTTGAGCGGGCCTATGGAACCTGCCACGAAACGCGGCCTTGAAGGGTCTTTTTGAGTATATACATCCGCTGAACGGCGGGCCGCCTCTGCAGCGGCTCTGTTGATATCGTAACACAACTCTCCGGGCAGGTCGAACTCCGCCTGCGATACGGGAGTGGCGTTGAATGTATTGGTTTCGATAATGTCGGCACCGGCTTCAAGATATGCGTTGTGGATACCTTCAATCAGGTCGGGGCGTGTCAGGCAAAGAATATCGAAATTTCCCTTAAGGTCGCGGTGATGCGTGCGAAAACGCTCACCCCTGAAATCAGCCTCGGGCAAGTTATACGACTGGAGAAACACCCCCATAGAACCATCAATAATGAGGATTCTCGATCTGACAGCTTCAGTCAGGCGTTCAAATACAGTTTGGCTCATAAGCTACAGTAGCGGCGCCCGGTTTGTGGTGAACACAGGCGTGTTTGGGATAAACAAGTACGGAAGGGCTTCCTCTGAAAATGAATGACAATTCAGAAGCGCGAAGATAACAGTTTCACAGGCGCAAGGGTTGAGTGATTTTCAAATAAAATTTGGAAAATTAAAGTTTCAGGTCGTATCTTTGCGCCCCTGAAAAGCCCGGTGCTGCCTCAGACAGGGAGCCGGGCGAGTAACACTCATTCAAATTTTCAATTCAATGCCAGTTAAACTTCGTTTGCAACGCAAAGGCCGTAGCAAAGCCCCTTTTTATCACATCGTGGCTGCCGACAGCCGTTCACCCCGCGATGGCCGCTTCATCGAGAAGATCGGCACTTACAACCCGCTCACCGTTCCGGCTACCATCGAGCTCAAGAATGACCGTGCCATGTACTGGGTAAATGTTGGTGCACAACCAACCGACACAGTTCGCGCTATTCTTCGTTTCAAGGGTGTGCTTTACGCCAAGCACCTTCAGGAAGGTGTGAACAAAGGTGCTATCACACAGGAACAGGCCGACGCCAAACTCGCTGCCTGGACCGATCAGAAAGAGGCCAGCATCAACAAGCGCCGCGCTGAAACAGCTGACAAGAAGCGTCAGTTCATTGCCCACCTGGACGGCACTGCCAAGGTAAAACCAAAAGCTGCTCCACCGCTCCCGGTGATTGAGGAGGAAGCTCCTGCAGAAGAGGCAGCAGCAGAGTCCACTGAAGAGTAATTTTTTTCCTCGAATATTTCCCAACTTCGGATGCTGTACTTAACTTTGCCTCCGAAGCGTGTTTTGATGATAAGACCTGGTGAAGCCCTTGGAGGCTTCATCGGGTCTTTTTTCAAAATATCCACAAACTGAACAAGTAAAAAAGCACATACACCACCATGCAAGCCTTGGACGAGCAGTATTACGATCAACTCAATGAAATAGCAACAGCCATTCAGGATTCTGAGAGCCTGGCCAGGTACCAGGATGAAGAAGAGGATGAGTTCTATAACGAGCTCCGCCAGGAGTTCGAGCCCATGCTGTCTGAAATTCACCACCGGGTAGCTGCAGAAGCGCCGCTGCAACTGGTGGCGCTCGAAAAACTGCTTCTGTCGGAGCCATTTGAAGGCCTCTACCTCCCGCGTGTACTTGGCTTTTCAGTATTGCGCGGCGAAGTGAATGATCAGTTCAGGTATGTGCGCCCCAACGACCACTTCAAGGATATCCTGCTGGCAATCTGCAAAAGCGTTCACTTCGACCAGCTCAAAAAAAGGATCGGTCAGAGTATTACCGTAGGTTTTGCTCTCAGCAGCGATATCTGGATCACCAACCTGCTCGGTCTGGTGGAAAACAAACGTATCCGGTATTTCCTGCAACAACAAAATAACGACCGATACCGCGATCCGAAAGAAAGAGCCAATCTTTACCAGCGATACTTCAATCAGTTTCGCAACGAACAGTACCATGCCGCCGACTTCCCCTCGACACTGGGTGAAATGAAGGCAAATTTTTCGGCACTGCGTCAATTCCTGCTGAAAAGATTCGAACTCAGTACGCACAACGACAGTCTGAAAGAAAAAGTCATGGGATTCCTTGACAATAAAGACTTCCAGGGAACAGAAGAATACGTGGAAATGCTGGCTGTCTGCGGCAATTTCATTGACCTTGAGCCGGGTGAACGCCTGTCGTTCTCTACTCACTTGGAACGGGAAAGAAGATCATTCCAGGAATTTGATATCCGTTATCTGAGATTCCTCTCTTCTCTCTACAGCTTTCCGGGTATCAGTTCTCTCAATGATGAGCGAATGAGCGCAGCGGCTGACAAGGGCTGGAAAGACAGGATTTCCGATTACTACCGCATCGCCGACAAAGTTCACAGCCTCGGATATGTACACCCCGACACCATCGAGGCCGTACAGGATTTCTACAACAGCCACGAAGGCCTCTCCGTGGAAAGTGAGTGCTTGCGCCACCTGATTCTCACTTATTTCACCCGCCTGATGGGTGGACTGACAGAAAAAGAATATCAGGATTACTTCGATATCACCAAGATTTTCTCTGTTTATATGAAAATCTTCGGCAATCAGCAATTCAACCAGTCGGTCGAAAAGCTCTCCATGAAGTATGTCACTCGACTCCTGCACGTGTTCACAGACAAGCGCGCGCGCGACTATCAGGATGTCAAGAAATTTATCTCCACGCAGTTCGTTGATCTCGGCTTCCTGAAGGAAAAAGAAGTCACAGAAATGTTCAAAACCCGTCGCAAACGCAAAAAGGAATAATTGCTCACCCAGTCTGTGTGTCGGCTTTTCCGGCCTGTTTCTCGGGTATTTTACGAACGTAGTCGAACTTGAACCCGGCTACGTTCGCTTTTTTTGATCTTTGCAACTCCAATTCAAGTTAACTATACACACTCTTCCAATGTCTGTCCTGATTTTCCTGATCGTCCTGTACATACTGCTCGGTATCACCCTGATGAAGTTGTTTGAAAAGGCTGGCATCAGCCCGACAAAAGCACTCATACCAGGTGTGGCAGCGGCAGAATGGTGTAAAATGATTGGCAGAAAGCCCGCTTATGCTCTGTGGCTGCTCTTCCCGGTAGTCAATCTGTTTGTTTATGCAGGCATGGTCATTGATACCATCAGGTCGTTCGGACGTTTCGGTTTTGGCGACGCCGTAATGGCTGTGGTTTTTGCTCCAGTACCCTTCTATCAGATTGGTAAAGACAATAAAGCTGCCTGGGGCGGCCCTATCCTCGAAAAAGAACGCGAATACCATCGCCTCCACCATGAAGCTGTCGAAAAAAAGGACACGCTGGCACTCAAAAAACTGGAAGTTCAGTACCCTTTTATGAAAAAATCGGGTACCCGTGAGTGGGCAGAGGCAATTATATTCGCCGTATTCGCAGCATCTTTCATAAGAATGTTCCTCATCGAAGCGTATGTGATTCCTACCTCCTCCATGGAAGGCTCCCTCAAAGTCGGTGATTTTCTCTTTGTCAGCAAGGCGCACTACGGTATCCGTACCCCCATGACTGTACTGCAATTCCCGCTCATGCACAACAGACTGCCGTTCAATATGGGCGAATCATACCTCGATGAACCCAGCCTCCCCTACTTCCGAACGCCTGCACTCGAGGAAATCAAACGAAACGACCCCATTGTCTTTAACTGGCCTGCAGGCGACAGTGTCATTCTGGCTCCCGACCGAAGCTGGGATATGAATCAGGCACGGCTGAAATGGGGCGCAAGTGCTGTGTCGAAAGGCAAAATTATCACCCGGCCAGTTGACAAGAAAGATCACTATATCAAACGATGTATCGCAATCGCAGGCGACTCCCTGCAGATTCGCAACGGACAGGTGTATGTCAACGGACAGGCTGCACAGAATCCGACGCACATGCAGTTCTCCTACATTCTTTCAGCCCCGCAGGGCGTATCTGTAAAACCCGCACAACTGGAAGCGCTCCATATCAATCTGCCGGAAGCGCGTGGAAATGTGGTTCAACTCGACGAAAAGCAACTCGAAGGGGTAAAAGCGCTCGGAC
Source organism: Bacteroidota bacterium (assembly GCA_039804245.1). Taxonomy (GTDB): domain Bacteria; phylum Bacteroidota; class Bacteroidia; order Chitinophagales; family Saprospiraceae; genus M3007. The sequence goes on along the minus strand of JBDLWO010000103.1, from coordinate 2,892 downwards.
TGAATGCCGAAAGAGAAAAATCGCCGGCAGCCCCGGGGTATATGTTCCCCAATGACCGCAAAATGTACTCCAGCTGGACTACCGACGATTTCGGCCCAATCTGGGTGCCCAAAAAAGGTGCTGCCACTCCGCTTACACTGGAAAATCTGCCTTTCTACAAACGGGTAATCACACTGTATGAGGGCAATAAACTGGAGGTAAAACAGGGTAAAATTTATATCAACGACCAGGAAACCACCTCCTACACCTTCAAACAGAACTATTACTGGATGCAGGGCGATAACCGCCACAACTCCGAGGACTCCCGATTCTGGGGATATGTTCCTGAAGATCATATCGTGGGAAAACCGCTCTTTATCTGGTTCAGCACCAAATACGGCAGTATCAGTAACGGTATTAACTGGAACCGTATTTTCAAATCCGCAACCAGTATGTAATCATGAAATACTCTTTGGCTGTTCTCGTTGGCATCACCAGCCTGCTATCCCTGAAGTTAACCGCCCAAAACATACCCCTCCTCGGGGCCGACTTGTCTTATGTCAATGAAATGGAAGACTGCGGCGTCGTTTACAGAGAAAACGGAACTGCCAAAGATGTATTTCAGATATTTGCCGATAACGGTTGCAATCTTGCACGATTCCGTCTGTGGCACACGCCTTCCTGGTACGATACGCTGAACTCGGGAAAACGATACTCTGACTACAATGATGTGAGAAAATCCATTCAGAGGGCCCGGGCAGCACAGATGAAAGTTCTGCTCGATTTCCACCTGTCCGACTTCTGGGCTGACCCCAGCCGGCAACTGTGTCCGGCTGCCTGGTGGAATGTGGTGGACAACCTGCCTGTACTGGAGGACTCGCTCTACCATTATGTTTACAGCACCCTGCTCAACCTGAATGTCGCAGGCGCCCTGCCCGAAATGGTGCAGATTGGAAACGAAACAAACAAGGGTATCATGCTTTCTCCGGCTGCAGATGCCGCCGGCTGGTCGCTCAACTGGTACCGGAACAGTCGTCTGTTCCGCATGGCTATCAGGGCTGTAAGAGATGTGGAAACAGTTACCGGAAAGTCTGTCAGGGTAGCACTGCACATAGCAGGACCTGCAGATGCTGACTGGCTCCTGCAGGGTTTTGAAGACAGCGGGGTTACCGACTTTGATATCATCGGTTTGTCCTATTACTGGGCATGGCACCAGCCCACTTCCATTGAAGATGCAGGAAATATTGTAGCGCAACTCAAAGCCCGGTACCCGGGCAAGGAAGTCATGATTTTTGAAACCGGCTACATCTGGACAAATCAGTCCAACGACAACGCTGCCAATATTATCTCCTCCGTTCACCCCGATTACGCACCAGCCAGTCCGGAAAACCAGCGCCGCTGGCTCACCGATATGACGATGGAGGTCCTTAACAACGGCGCTTCCGGCGTGATTTACTGGGAACCTGCATGGGTCTCTTCTCCCTGCTACACTTCCTGGGGACAGGGTTCTCACCAGGAACACGCCACCTTTTTCGACTTCCAGAACAACCTGATCGGAAATGGTGGCATCAGAATGTACGATTACCAATACACGCTCACCGAAAGCACCCCCGCCTCTGTAGGCGTTGACCTTCAGGTTGTGGCTGATTACAGCGCTTCGCGATTACAGGTAAAATTTCCGCTGCTGGAAAACGGAGCCGATGTGAGTGTTCACATACTTTCGGCTTCCGGAAAGACCATCCGAACGATTCCGGTTCAGCCGGGTGCCAGAGAAACCACGATTCCATTTTCGGATATGAACAAGGGTGTTTATTACGCAGCCCTCTATAATGGTTCACAATTTATCGGCGTACGCGGTTTCCTATTCTGACTTCAGGATACGGGCCTGTCCGATACCCGGTATCCACAACTGATAAACGCCCGGAGACAGTTTTACCTGTTGCAGGGGGATGTGATTCGCACCCGCGCTCACACGCACAGGCGCAGAGAAAATGAGTCTGCCAGACATATCGCCGATATGCAGGCGGGTCTCCAGTTCCTGCTCACTCTCCACTACTACCATAAAACCGCTGTCAAACGGGTTCGGGCTCACCTGCAGCTTCCTGTAACCGGCGGGCTCAAAAACGGGATCGGGTATCATCGGACACAGTTGGTCGAGCAGCGCCTGATACTTGGGTGCAGTTTGCAGCCAGGGTGGCGCCACGTCAATATCGTCCAACACACCCCAGGATCCGTAAATACTCTCCTGTCTTCCCGACAGCGTGAAATTGCCAAACATCCGACTGCCCCAGTTCCGGATCGTATCAAGCATATCGCTGTATAAATCGTACATTTCCTGGGTGTATTGGGCATCATACATCGCCTGCTGATACGGATAGGTAGTGCCGAACACATCGCCAACGAAATGCTGACCGCCCTCATAGTTAACAATGCCCTTGCCAAAAAGCCTGATATTGCTGTAATCCTGACGAAGCGCCGGGATGTTATTTTCCCAGTTGTTGCGCGCGTTTTCAATCAGATCCTGCGGAGTTGAAGATGCATTCAATACCGGATTACCGGTGCTTCCATGATCAAGACCAATATAGGATGCCGGTGCGGCCAGATCCCACTCATCAGGGTGAAGCTGCGAAAGAATCTGTTCATTCAGGTAATTATAGCCCGCCTGCAGTCCCAGTACCCTCCTGATTCTCGATTTTTGACTGCCAAAAACCTCCTGCCAGATCCGGAAAGTGCGGGCCGCCTTTTCCGCCATTGCTCTGCCATAGTTCAGATTGGAAGGGGCCGTTTGTGCGTTGTAGTGCGCCTGCCCGAAAATCCAGTTCCAGACTTCATTGCTGTATTCCAGATAAATAACCAGATCCGGATTGAGTTTGTCGCGGAAAAGTTGAGCCATCTGCGCCACATAAGCACTGT
>JBDLWO010000102.1:0-6023 GCA_039804245.1 Bacteroidota bacterium | reverse complement strand
GGGTCGGGCAGCTGCGGACGAAGCAACTGAAACGGGAAGGTGAGGGCCTCGGTTGAAACAGGGGTAATTTCCACCCGCCGGTTTATCCGCGGTGCCGCCGGATCGGGCGCACCGTTCGCGTACAGGCGCGCGAGCGGGTACGCAGCGCCCACACACCTGAGCTGAATCCGAACAGCTGGCACCCCTGCTTCCACGAGGGATTTTCCAACCAGCTCGGCGCGCTTGATACCGTTGTACAGATCAAATTTCGACTGGGCTGCATCGTCGTTGAATACCGTGACAAGCAGATGTATTTCAGGATGAAGCAGAGCCGCCTTCACTGCTTTCTCCAGCACTCCGCGATTTTCTTCATTCAGCAGATCGGAGTCCGTTTCATAAAACAATGGCGGCAGCAGCACATTCTCTACAGTAAGATCGGGCACGGCATTGCCCCTGACCTCATAAAATAATGCAGGCTGACTGGCAGTCATGGCCGTCAGAAGGGGTTCCCTGAAATAAACGATGTACAAATCACGCTGTCCGTAGCCACCGAACCGATCGGAAGCCAGAAATGCAGTACTTCCATCGGTTGAAAGTTTGAAATATGTATCATCACCGGGCGAATTGACGGGTCTTCCCGTATTAACCGGCGCACCCCAGCTCAGTTTTTTTTCATCAAATACAGAAGAAAATATGTCCAGTCCACCCATGCTCTCCGTTCGGTTGCTGCTGAACCATAGTGTACGGCCGTCGCGCGCGAGAAACGGTGAGGTTTCATCGTAAGGCGAGTTGATAATGCTTCCCGGATTGACCGGTTCCGACCACAGGGAATCCCGGAAAGTGGTTATCCACAGGTCGAGTCCGCCCTGGCCACCCTTTCTGCGGCTGGCGAATATGACCGTTGTATCATTAAAGAAAAATGGATCGGTGTCGCCCTCTTCCGGGCGCATGGAAGATACGAAAGGAGGCGGATTAAGGGCATATTCATCTTTCCGGGAGGCCGTATCTGCGAAAAATTGTCCGGCATACGTGGTAAATCCCCGGAAGAAATACAGTATTTGTCCGTTGGTATTGAATCCGAGCGGCACTTCAAACCGGGCCGTATTCAGGAGTCCTCCGATACTGCCAGCCGTTTCCCAGCCGCTGTTTTCGAGACGTGCCCTGAACATATCGCTGCAGTAACGACCGCGGGCCAGGTCTTCAAAGCCCTCCTCATTGCGCAGATCGCCGTTGCAGCCCTTGCGCGCAGCCGCGTAATAGAGCAAATCGCGATGATTGAAAGAAGGCAGCGGAGCAAACTCATCGCCGGCAGAGTTGACCAATGAACCCATATTTTCAATCAGGGCAATATTTTCATTGGGGTACAGAAGAGAGCCCGTCACACAACGTCGGATATTATCGGCTGCGTTCTCGCGGAACGGATGCTTTTCACCGGCAATTTTCAGGAATGACTTCCAGGAGGCGATGGCACGCTCCCAGTCGCCCAGTCCCTGATAGACGAGCGAAAGGTAGTACTGTGATTCTGCATCTTTGCCCCCGGCTGCTACCGTTACCACATATTCCAGGTAGCGGCGAGCCTCTTCTCCCCTGCCGAGATGAAAAGAGGAAATACCAAGCCGGGTAATGACTCCCACATCTCCCGGATTGGCCAACTGATAAGCCGAAAGCAACCTGTTTGCATCGGCCCAGCGACCATCGGCAAACGCATTTTCGCCATCGCGTTTTTGCGCCGATGAGGATTGTGCGGATAGCTGCGACAGAGAAAAACAGACTGAAAAAAGAAACAGGAAATAGCGTACCATGCCTGAAAGTTCGGTTGTGAACCGCAAAATTACCCTTTTTCAGGGTTGAGACAAGCAGAAGGAGAGCTGGTTCTGTGTTACAGGTATGTTATTCACAGGTTTGGAGCATGCACAGATTCCCATTTTCATCAAAAAATGTGCAACTTTGCGCCCTCTTGAAGGGTTTAATACTCCTTCAATAACCCGGATTCTGAAATGCTTGAACTGACTTTCCAATACCCGGCCTGGTTCCTGATCTTCTGCGTACTGCTCGGCGCAGGTTACGCTGCCCTGCTGTACTACCGCGACAACACCTTTCGGGAGCAGCCGCGACTGGTACCCGCAATAATGGCCATCCTGCGCTTTCTGGCAGTCACGCTACTGGCGATCCTGCTGCTGTCGCCCCTGCTCAAAAGCCTGCTTGTCGAGACCAAAAAGCCGGTGGTAGTACTTGCACAGGACGTATCCGAAAGCGTGGGTGTTGACCTGAACGGCGCCGGGCTAGAAAACTACAAACAGCAGTGGCTGGCACTGAAAGAGGGCCTTTCGGCTGATTATGAAGTACACGAACTGGCTTTCGGGGATGATGTTCGCGAACAGAATGATTTCCGGTTCGGCGACAAGGTGACCAATATGTCCTCACTGCTGAGAGGCGTTTATGACTTGTATGGCGGTCAAAACCTCGGCGCGGTGGTAGTCGCTTCCGATGGCGTTTACAATGAAGGAAGCAACCCGGCATATACCGATGTTCCGCTCTCTGCACCAGTTTACACGGTTGCCCTGGGCGACACCACCCCCAAAAAAGACCTGCTTGTCAAACGCGTATTTCACAACAGAATAGCTTACCTCGGCGATAAATTCACGGTACAGGTGGACGTGGCGGCGAGCAACTGTACCGGACAACAGACTGTACTGAGTGTTGGCAAGGTGGTGGATGGACAAACGCGTAACCTGCAGAACATTCCGGTCAATATCTCCGGAAACGATTTCTTTGTCACGAAAGAAATACAACTCGAAGCTGATCAGCCCGGTGTGGTGGAATATGTTTTCTCCGTAACAGGTGTACAGGGGGAGGTCAGTACAATCAACAACCGAAAGGAAATTTTCATGGACATCCTCGATGCCCGCCAGAAAATACTCCTGTTGGCCAACAGTCCGCATCCGGACTTGTCGGCCCTGCGCTCTACACTGGACGAAAACAAGAATTACGCTGTATCGCTGGCTTACATCAGCGATCCCGGACTGGATGTGGGCAAGTACGATTTTGTGGTGCTCCACAATCTGCCCTCCACCGGCAACGACATCTCGGGTGTGCTGAAAATGCTGAATGACAAGCGTATTCCAAGACTTTTCATCGCGGGTATGCAAACGGGATACAGCGCCCTTTCCAGGGCCCAGGGATTGATTTCCATGCAGAGCGACGGGAAACAAAGCGATGATGTACAGGCTGTTGTGAACAGTAAATTCGCTGCATTCACCATGGATGAGAAATTAGTGGAGAACCTCCCGCAATTCAATCCACTTACCTCTGCTTTCGGCAACTTCGCTGCCACCCCGCAGGCGCAGGTGCTGCTGAACAAAAAAATCGGCAAAATAGATACCAACCAGCCTCTGCTCGCGCTCGGAGAAACCAGCGGAATCAAAACGGGCGTGTTTATGGGAGAAGGGCTCTGGCGCTGGAGGCTCTTCGACTTTCTGCAACACCAGAACCATGAACTGTTCAACGAGCTGATTGGCAAAACCGTACAATATCTGTCGGTTAAGGAAGACAAGCGCAAGTTCCGGATCAATCAGGACAAAAATATTTTCAAAGAGAACGAACCGGTGATGTTCGGTGCAGAACTGTACAACGCGAACTACGAGCTGACGAATGAGCCCGACGTCAGTATTGTTATCAAAAACCGCGACGGAAAGGAATTCCCCTATACATTCAATAAACTGGGCAAGGCATATTCGCTCTCTGCCGGTATCCTGCCCGTAGGTTCGTACACTTACAAGGCATTCACCAACTTTAACGGGGAGGCCCTTGCCTGTGAGGGCAAGTTCAGTGTACAGGCCATTCAGCTGGAACTGTTTGAAACAACCGCCAACCACAGCGTGCTGCGCGGACTGAGTGCCCGGTTTGGCGGGGAGACCGTCTTTCCAGCACAATTGGCCTCCATAGCCGAAAAAATCAGGGCGAACCAGACCGTAAAACCGGTAATTTACCAGACCACCTCTACCAACCCGCTGATCAACCTGAAATGGATATTTGCGCTGCTGGCCCTGTTGCTGTCGGCCGAATGGTTCATGCGCAGGTATTTCGGCGCATACTGATCAGCACAAGATGATTACATTTGACCGTCCGATTATACTGGCTTCCAAAAGCCCCAGAAGAAGTCAGCTGCTGCGCGAGGCAGGATTTGATTTTACGGTTCAGACATTCGATGTTGATGAGTCGTTTTCACCGGATATGCCCTGTGAGGAAGTAGCGCCCTGGCTTGCGCAGAAAAAGGCACAGGCAGCAGCACATCTTATTCAGGACAAAGAAATTGTACTCTCTGCAGATTCTGTAGTAATCCTGGACAATACGATATACAACAAACCGGCCGACGAGGCGGAAGCATTCAGTATGCTCCGGGACTTGTCGGGCAAACAGCATCTGGTAGTGACAGGCGTTTGTCTGTTGTCAAAAGAACGGGAGATAGTAACAGCCGGGCACACCAAAGTATGGTTCGCGCCGCTTTCCGACGAGGAAATACGTTATTATATTCATGACTGGCAGCCTTACGACAAGGCAGGATCGTACGGAGCCCAGGACTGGATCGGGCATTGCAAGATCACCCGTATTGAGGGCACCTTCCAGAATGTGATGGGACTGCCCGTTGATCTGGTGTACGCCGCACTGGAAGAATTCCGTTTATGAAGGTTGTTTTCACCGTCACCAATGATCTCGGCTACGATCAGCGCATGCACAGAATTTGCACCACGCTGTCGGAGCACGGTCATCAGGTGATATTAGTAGGAAGAGAGTTGCCAGATTCAAAACCTTTCAAAGAGCGGCCGTTCGGGCACTTCAGGCTCCGCTGCTATTTCCGGAAGGGATTTCCGTTTTACGCTGAATACAATATTCGCCTGTTTTTCTTCCTTCTATTCCTGAAAAAATGGGATGTAGTGGGAACGGTTGATCTGGATACCATGCCAGCGGGATATTTCGCCTCCTTGCTGAGGCGGAAAAAGCGCGTATATGATGCGCATGAATATTTTACCGAAGTTCCGGAGGTAGTGGACCGGAAGTGGGTGAAACACTTCTGGGAGCTGGTGGCAAGGCTTTTTATCCCTCGATACCAGTATGCCTATACGGTAGGCCCTTCGCTGGCGGCGATCATGTCTGAGCGGTACGGTATCAGTTTTGAAGTTGTAAGAAACGTTCCGAATGTCAGAGCGTCTGTGATCCGGTCGGCGCCACAGCCACCCTCTGTTATATTATACCAGGGTGCGTTAAACGAGGGGCGCGGAATAGAGGCTCTTCTCCGGGCTATGACCCTGCTCGATGATAAATACCGGCTCCTCCTCGTCGGAGAGGGTGATTTGTCGGAAAAGCTGAGGGAACTGGCACAGGCACTTGATCTGAAAGACAAAGTACAGTTCATGGGATATATCGAGCCAGCGGAGCTGAAAAATATCACTTCAGCCGCCTGGCTGGGAGTTAACCTGCTGGAAAACAGGGGTTTATCGTACTATTACTCACTGGCCAACAAGTTTTTCGACTTTGTACAGGCGGGTGTGCCGGTTTTAACCATGAATTTTCCGGAGTATCGTGATTTGAATAAAGCTCATGAGGTGGCGGTATTACTCGAAACTCCCGAACCCGGGGCGATTGCAGAGGCTGTTGAGTCGCTTGCGAACGACCCTTCCACGTACACGCGCCTGCGTGAGGCCTGCGTACGCGCCGCGCAGGAGTGGAACTGGGAGAATGAAAGTCAGAAATTGCTTTCGATATTCAATCGGGTCGGTTGAAAGTTTGACACTTGGAGCTTGTCCAGGATTCTGTCGCTACGTCAAAAATGGCTTGTTTCATGCTGAAACGAAACAGATTCCAGGCAGGCGGAGCTACCCGGGCTCGAATTACTCTGCAATACAGCGTACAGATTGCCCGTACGCACGGCTGATACTGTATGTGCCTGCATGACCACTGTCGAAATAAAGAAGCCAGGCATCAAGCGAGCCATTCACCGTACTACTCCAATAGTAGCCATGGTAACCGCGGCCGAACAACGTGCC
>JBDLWO010000101.1:0-3836 GCA_039804245.1 Bacteroidota bacterium | reverse complement strand
CCCGATCTTCAGACGTCGGAGTTTATGACCCAGTTCTACAAAAACTGGTTGGAAGGCAAAATGACCGTGCCCGATGCTTTCAGACAAACCCGGCAGGAAATGCGCCACCGGCTTCTCGATCCCTCTGGTTGGGCGGGTTTTGTATTGATTGAGTAAGTTTTCTTTTAACCCGGATATTTTACACCATTATGCATATCAACAAATATTTCATCCCGCTGCTCGTCGCATGTGCCCTGCTCTTTTCAAACTGCGGTTCGTTCAAAAAAGGAATTCGTTATTACCGGGATGGGAATAACAGGCAGGCCGACAAGATATTCGTCAGGAATATGGATCATCCCACCTGGGATCTGGGCGCTATCTATTACCATGAGCGTATCAGGTTGTCCAAAGCAGTTACGCTCTCCGACTGGCAGAAAAGCAATGCTGCTCTTTGTATGGTCTTCGACTCGCTCGAAAACCTCACATCCCACAGAAAGCTGGTGAAGCTCGACAAATACAGGGTTAATCTCAAGAATGTGGATGAAACCATAGGCAATGTTCAAAAATCGGTAATCGAACTGGTAAATAGTTCCGGGCGTATTTCCGCCCTGGATACCCTGTTCGATCATTTCCCATGCTGGAAGGATAATGCGGCACTCAAAAAGCTGGCTGTTGAAATGGTCAATCAGGCGGTATGCTGTACGCCTCCAACAGAAGGCTGGCTGGATAACTGCACACCTCCCAACTCGTTCGGTATCAGTTACGATAATGCAAATCGTATCATCAAGCGCCATTCTGATCTGGTCAAGCCTGAAAATATGGCAAATCTTGAGGAGATAAAAAGTAATATATGGGATATCCACAGAAGCCAGAAACCCGCTTACTGTGCCATGGATTTGTTCAGGAATGACTTCCCCGGGCACGTGTATGTAGGCGATTGCTGGTACGATGCTGCCTGGAAGGCGCTTTGCAGCGATTCTGTCAGGGATCAGCTCGCCTTTCATGCCGAATATCCGCACAGCGTGTTCGACAGTGAAATATGCGAACGTATCATTTGTCGCGGGTTCAATCCCGAAGCCATTGCCGGTTTGAATGATGCGGAAATGGAACGGCTGCTTGATATTTTCAAAATGGCAAATCTGCAGGCGGAAATGTGCGAGGGCAGCATAACGGATACAGTCAGTTTTTTTCAGACGCTGGAAGATCTGTCGAGGAAGTATCATGACCACGAGGTGATGTACAGGGTAGCACAGAAATCGGTCGGTTACTGGCTCCGGCAGTATCAGCCCGAGGTGTCCGCAAACCTGATCCGAAGGTTGGCGCCCATTTACCCGGATCAGAACGTATGTCCGGAAAGTCCTTTTGATTTTCAGGTGGGCAAGCAGGCCTGGTTCAGTCTGCAAATGAATTTGATCCAGCAGCCGATTGACTCGCCGGAACTGCGCGCCCGCCCTGTTAACGGCCTGAATACAGAGGAAAACAGCGAGTTCGCGGCTGTATCATGGGGCGCCGGCAGGGAAGTGTATTTTGTTCGCCACTTTAATGACAAGGGGAAAAACCTGATTATGTACTCCCGGAATGACGGAAAGAACTGGTCGCCTCCCATACCTGAACTGGTGTTAAATATCGGCGATGATGTTGTACCCATGTCAATAACAAACGACGGGTTATGGCTTCTTTTGCGCTCCGGTGGCCGGTTTTACCAGAGTGTCCGCCGCCACTCATCCATGCCATGGTCGAACCCCGAGCCGTTCAGGGTGAATGTGCCGGCTGCCTCCTGGGCCGCTTTTTCGGCAGATGGCAAAATTTTGCTTGTGGAGGGTCGGGCAGATGCAATAAACCCCCAAAAAGAAATTTTCCTCTGCAGGGCAGACGAGAGTGGACGTTTCGGGAGTCCTGAAAAGCTCAGTTTGCCCATCAACCGGGAGTTCGACAATGACATGAGACCCTATCTCGCGTCGAGTGGCCGTATGCTCTTTTTTACCTCCGACAGGCCAGGTGGAATGGGTGGGTCGGATATATATACGGCATGGTTATCGAAAGCTCTGCAGTTTTCTGTACCGGATTCCGGTTTCACGCATGTGGACTGGCGGATGAACACCATGGGAGATGATCAGGGCTTCAGTTTTGTATCTGAATTCAACGGGAAGGGTTTTTTCAGTATGCCCAATCTGTGCGAGAGCAATCTGGATATTTACGAGATACAGACAGTCGGTACGATCAAAACGCCCCCAACCACCCGTCTGGCCGGTATCATACTCGACGAAAATGGCGACCCTGTTCCCGGAGACGAAGGCAGCTTTATAGAGTTCCTCACAGACTACAATCTCCATGCCACGAAGCAGGTGATCTCGCAACAGGGAACTTACATGTATATGGCGCCGGATGATGCGCGCGTCGTTCGCCTTTTCCCGGAAATTCCGGGCTACTACTCCGAGCGCGATACCACGCATTTCCCCGAATTGTCAACCGGAAGCCGGATAATCATGGATACGTTCAGGCTGACCTCCTTTGAGTATATCAGGAGGAATTTCACCCTGAAATACGGCACATTTTACCACAAAACCTCCCAATTTGACGACAAGGACAGGGCCTACCCGGAAATCGTCCGGCTCGCCAAAATTGCCCGGCGAATGGGTGCGGAACTGGTGATCATGGGTCATACCGACGATTCGGGTACGGCAGAGGAGAATCTCGCCCTGTCAGAGCAGCGGGCTGCAGCGGTACAGTCATTTCTGGTGTCGGTTTGTGGATTTGACCGAAACAGGATCACCACGCAGGGGTTTGGTGCAACGCAGCCCAAATGCCCCAACACCACAGAAGAAGGACGAAGATGCAATCGCAGGATTGAAATTGTATTCAAAATGCCGGAGTTGCCTCCAAAAAAATAAAAATTCTGTTCCAGACGGCCCCGAATCCGTATCCATGTTCAGATAACGTTTAAAACATCCGCTATGCTGCGCTCCAACCTTTTCATGCTTTGTTTCTCTTTTAGTGTGCTGTTTTCTTCAACAGGGTGTAGTACGATTGTCAGAAAGGCGCCCGTCCTCTTTGACGAACTGGTGATTTCAATCCGGAAAGCATTGAGTGGTTCTACAGATGAAATCGTTAAAAACGTACCACTTGAGTCACTTGAAGAGAGTGTGGCCAGAGCTGCATATCCGGTTAAAAATGCAACCGGAGGATTTTCTGATGGTACCAAAAAAAAGATAATGGAATATTCCAAAGAAAGCGCCAGGTTTTTTCTGGAAAATATTGTTGAGAGCGACCAAATCACAGATTCTGCCATCGAGCTATTACAATGTAACGGCTACAAGTATAACAAGGCAGACATGAAGATCGAACTGGACAGTTTCAGAAACGATTTCGGCAGGTTGAAGCTTGCGTTCGGTAATAAAAGCCGGGTTGTTGAGTATTATCTGGCCGCTTTCATGGAGACGATGGATTGTGGTGAGGCCCGACTTTCATTGTTACCCGGTGAATTGCGTGATTTGCCAGCTTGTGCCAAGGGACATAAATTTTATTCACTTTTCACCGGACAGCCTTTGAACAAAAAACAGGCCACCCTGCTTTCGGAACTGACAGGCAGACCAATTACTCCAATACCGTCTGCCTTCAGCAAGTATGCACTGATTGAAAAAAATGAACAGAAGATACTGATCAGAACTCCTGTCGACACCAGGGAATCTCGTGAGGAATTGTTCTTCAGTGACCTGAAAAAAATCGGAGTCTCCCATATTGTTTTCAGAGGTGGGGCCGATGATAATCTGTTTCGGGATATTTCGAAAAAAGGCAAATGGAACCTCAGAACGGCTGAAAATCTGCTGAATAGCCTGGGATGCAGTACACCCAGGTCT
>JBDLWO010000100.1:0-37992 GCA_039804245.1 Bacteroidota bacterium | reverse complement strand
CCGCCCGGAAGTGTGATGATTCCGTCGGTTCCCTCGATCAGGAGCTTCCTGCGTTCAGACATACTCTCCACCACAATCATGTCTTTCACGCCCGCATGCGCGAGCTCCAGTCCGTACAGCTGGTGTGTTATTATACCGGTAATCTCGCCGCCCGCAGCCAGTACGGCATCAGCCAGTACGCCCATCAGTCCGACGCTGCCCCCGCCGAACACTACTTTGGTTCCGCGCTGTGCGAGAACGGTACCCAACTCGGTGGCTGCTGCCTCAAACCAGGGCTGATTTCCCTTGTTGGCACCACAAAATACTGCTATTGATTTCATAAAATGTGTTTGCTCGTTGAAATGTGGGGGCGAATATCAGCAATTTTACCCGATGCAGACCACTAAAACTGGAAATAGATAAATGGCTGCACCTCGGCCGATTTCACCTGCATCACCAGGGCGGCAATCAGTGTGATCAGGGCTGCCTGAAAGAAAACAGGCATGCCGGTTACTATTTCCTGCGTACGTTGCTCTACATATGCCGGCATCAGGTGTAGTCCGTACCCGAGGAGCATCCAGAAAACTACCGGTGTGTATCCCTTCAGAAAATCTCCCAGGTACTGCGGCTCGAAGTGATACCAGATCTGGCTCAGCATGGAGTGAACATTGTCCAGACCCTGTGCACGAAAAAATATCCAGCAGAAGCAGACAAAGTGGAATGTGAAAATACCTCCCAGCACTCCCCTGAACAGTCCGGGAGAAGAAGAAATGTTGCGCTTGAAGAAACGTTCCACCGCGAGCATAAGCCCGTGAAGCCCGCCCCAGATGATGTAACGCAGAGCCGCACCGTGCCACAATCCGCCCAGCAACATGGTGATCATCAGGTTGATATAGGTGCGAATACCACCTTTCCTGTTGCCGCCCAGCGGGATGTACAGGTAGTCGCGCAGCCAGGTGGACAGGGAAATGTGCCACCGCCGCCAGAACTCGGTCAGGCTCTTCGACTGGTAGGGCGAATCAAAGTTAACCGGAAATTTGAATCCTATGAGCAGGGCTATACCAATAGCCATGTCGGAGTATCCGCTGAAATCACAGTAGATCTGCAGGGCGTATCCATACACCGCAAACAGATTCTCCAGCCCGGTGTACTGCAGCGGCGAGTCGAACACTCTGTCCACAAAATTGGCACTGATATAGTCGGAAATAACGGCTTTTTTGAACAATCCGGTACAGATCAGGAATACCCCGCGACCGAAATCTTCCCGTGTAACAACGGGGATCCGGTGTATCTGGGGGAGAAATCAGCAGCCCTGACGATCGGTCCCGCCACCATCTGAGGGAAAAAGGTCACGAAGAAGGCGTAGTCGAGCATGCTTTTCAGCGCCTTCAGCTCGCCTCTGTAAACATCTATGGTGTAGCTCAGCGACTGGAACGTGAAGAAAGATATACCAACAGGTAAAAATACTTTCGAAGGATCGAACGGTGCGCCCGTCAGCTCGCTCCACAACTCCGAATACACATTGTACTTGAAGTAAACCAGCATTCCAAGGTTGACGACCAGACTGACCACCAGCAGGCCCACTTTCCTGGCCCGGGTAGCGGCAGCCTCCATCCACCGTGCCAGATTATAGTCCACCACCACGATGACGACGTGCAGCAACCAGTAAATACCGGCACATTTATAGTAAAAATACAGGGAAAAAAGCGTGACCCACAGGATGCGAATGCGCTGATGTGGCAGCAACATCCGGTAAACAAACAGGAACCCGAGGAACAAAAAGATGAAGAAGCCGCTGTTGAACAGCAGCTTCGCATTGGGGTCGTAAACAAACTGACCGAGTATTTTGTCGGGATCCAATTCCATCACGGCGGCGCAAATGTACGTCATGAAAGAGTTATGTCATTCCATCCGAAGAAACAGTTGATTATTTAATCCGGTATTTTCCCGAAATAACCGATTTTAGCGGCGGCTGCCGTTGCGCGCCTGTTTTTTATGAAAAGTCCATCGCTTGTTGCCCTCTGGCTGTCTTTTGCCATCATCGCCGCCTCATCGCTGCTGTATTTTCCCAAATGGAAGATGCAGGGTACAGAAGCCACCATCAGCTGGGATGTATCGGGCTACTATATGTACCTGCCCGCCGCAATCATCTACCATGATATGAAGGATCTGGCCTGGTGGGACGGTATCGCCGCAAAATATAACCCCGGTCCGGGCATGGGGCAGGCGTTCAAACATCCATCAGGCAATTATGTAATGAAGTATCCGATGGGACAGGCGTTGCAGTTCCTGCCCTGGTTTCTCACAGCACACGCGCTGGCCGAGCCGCTCGGGTATCCTGCCGACGGGTTTTCACGGCCCTATCAGATGGCCGTCAGCTGGGGCGGAATGATTATTGCATTTCTCGGCCTGTGGTTTCTCCGGCGTATTTTACGTCAGTATTTCAGTGAGCAGGTGACCGCAGTCACTATCATATCTGTAGCTGTCGGCAGCAATTATCTCGAATACGCCGGTGTGACAGGCGCCATGACGCACAACTGGCTGTTCACCCTGAACTGTATGCTCATCTGGTTGTCCATACAGTTTTATCAAAAACCTTCCTGGTGGCGGGCTGCTGTCATTGGACTGCTGACCGGGTGGGCGGTTATCACCCGGCCTACCGAAATTGTTTCGGTTCTCATCCCGCTGTTGTGGGGAGTGAGTTCGCTCGCGTCTGTGCGCGCCCGCGTGCAGCTTCTGCGCGTACACGCGGGAAAGCTCGCGGTTGCCGCCGCGGCGACGGGTTTCATGGTATTTCTGCAAATGGCATACTGGAAGTTTTCCGCGGGTGAATGGATTGTATATAGTTATGAAAATCAGGGATTTACATGGTTTCCACCGCATATAGAAAGTGTACTTTGGAGTGCACGGGCAGGTTGGCTGGTATATTCTCCGATGATGATCCTGGCGGTGGCTGGTCTGTTTATGCTGCCCCGGAAGATACCAGAAGTGGCCCCCGTTGTAATAGTCTACTGCCTGACAGCTCTTTATATTACATCAGCCTGGGATATCTGGTGGTACGGGGGTAGTCTCGGCCAGCGCGCCATGGTACAGGCATATCCGTTGTGGGTATTTGCACTGGGCGCCTTCTGGTCGTGGGCCGCACAACCGGGCTGGCGGGCATGGCTGTTTTCCGGACTGGCACTGATTTTTATTTATCTGAACGTCTGGTGGAGCCACCAGGCCCACCGCGGAGGACATTTTTTCCCGGAGCAGATGACCCGGCACTATGTCTGGAAGATAATGGGCCGTACGCATATCGAGCGAGACTGGCTGAAACTGCTCGATAATCGCGATGAATTCAGCGGGGCAGAGCGTCCCCTGCTGAAAAGAGTACTCAGCGAGGATTTTGAACAGGACACCACGGTTGCCTCATCCGGCGAGAACCCGATTTCAGGAAGCAAATCATTGATAATCAATGGAGAAAAGCAATTTTCACCTTCCTTCCGGCTGCCAAAACCCGGAACAGAGTATCACTGGATCAGAGCCGGTGTCACCTTCCGGTGCGAGCCCAAGGAGTGGGACTGGTGGGCCATGACACAGTTTGTGGTGCGTTTCAGGGATGGCGACAAGGTGGTGAAAGAGCGCATGATACGCCTTCAGCGGCATGTTGACGGCAGCGAACCGAAACAGATATGGCTCGATGCAGCAATTCCCGACAAACCATACTCCGAAATTGAAATATTCTTCTGGAATGCCGGGAGCAACAAGACTGTCAGGCTCGATGACCTGTATGCTGAAATCTTTTAACTCAGTACTATGCACCTCTTTATCAGCACTTTATTATTCCAGAACCGGTTTGTCAGCTATGGAAGCGAACACCTTTCGTGGCTGCTGTACGGCGTACTGACTACCATTTTCTGGATCTGGTATGGCCGCAGGCAACCCGATGAAGCCGGAAAAAAACGCGTTGGACTTCTGATGAGCCTGATTCCGGCTACCCTGTGGGCCTGTATTTCCGTTTACCTGATTGCGTACACCGATCCGGTAGATCTGAATCTGGTGCTGCCCTTTCATGTCTGTTACTTTATCAATCTGATGATGCCCGTGCTGATGTGGCGGCGCTCATATTTCCTTTTCGAAATTTTCTACTTCGTGGTGATGGCCGGTTGTATTCAGGCCCTGCTGACACCTGATGTAAGCACGGTTTTCCCCGACCACATCCATATCAGGTACTTTGTGGTACATATTGCGCTGGTTCAGAGTGTTTTATATGCCATTTTTGTTTTTGGTTTCCGACCTACATGGAAGGGCCTGGGAAAGACCCTGATCTGGATGAATGTATATTTTGTATTTGTACTGATTATGAACCTGTTACTGGATACCAACTTCATGTTCCTGCGCAAAAAGCCGGCTTCAGCCTCCCTGCTCGATCACCTGGGAGACTGGCCGTGGTATATCCTGGTTTCCGAGTTTGTAGCCGTGCTGCTTTTCGCAGTGGTGATGCTGCCGTTTGTTGCAGGGGGGCGGAATAAAGACAGGCCGGCGTCCGGGTAAATATTAACTGCCAAGGGGATACACAAATCTTTTTGTTTCGTTTATTTCGTTTATATTTGCGACGAAATCATCACGGATATGAATTACATTGAAAATATCAAGCGCCCGACCAAGGAAGAACAAAAAGTGGCTATGGAATCATACACCGCACTCTCTGCGATGATCGAACATCTGAAAACAAATAATCCGGAGATTGAGATAGAGGAAACCCAAGAGAAGGTGGTTATTCCACTAAGCGCACTGAAGTTGCTCGCCCATATACTCAAAGTTACAGGTCAGGGTAATCCAGTATCCATTATTCCGGTTGCAACGGAGATGACCACCCAGGCAGCTGCAGAATTTTTGGGATGTTCCAGGCCTCATCTCGTGAAATTACTCGAAGATGGTGCCATACCCTTCACCAAAGTAGGCAAGCACAGAAGAGTAAGATTTGAAGATCTGGCCGAATACAAAATGAGACAAAGAGAGCAAAGGGAGTTGCTCCTGATCGAAATGATGGAAGCAGACGCAGAAGCAGGACTGTATGATTCATAGTGTAAAATTCACCTGCGTCCTTGATACAAATGTTATCTATCCGATAGAAATCAGGGATCTGCTTCTATGGTTTGCGCATTTCGATTTGTACACGCCGAAATGGAGTGTGTCCATCTTTGCTGAGTGGGAAGCTGTAATGAGGCGTAAGGGATTGTCCGAATCAGAGATACAACGGAGAATGGACAGAGTAAACCGGGCATTCCCGGACGCCATTGTTAATAATTACGAGACTTTGATAGACTTGATAAATCTGCCTGATATCGACGATCGCCATGTGCTGGCCGCAGCAATCAAATGTGAAGCAGATATCATTGTTACGAATAATCTGAGAGATTTTCCACAAGTTGTTCTTGATACATTCGGATTGACGGCAAAGAGTGCAGACGATTTTTTGACTGATATAATAGATATCAACCACGGCACGGCATTGGATGCATTCAAAACATTAGTCAGAAACAGGAGGAATCCGGACCTGGATGAGTACCAGGTTCTGAATCTGTTAAGAAAAAACGAACTTACCGATACTGCCAATTATTTGCACAGTCTGCTGTAATCTTTGGTTTCTGGGCAAAGGATATGCCCGGCTGCTGGAATGACTTACCAAAATCAGCGCACCACCACCTCAGAAAATCCGGCATAGCCTGTCCCCATGTACCCGGCTCATGGCGACCACCCTCCATTTCCACGTATCGGATGGCGCCGGGATGTATTCCTTTGGCGGCGAGTGCGCGTATGATATCCTGTGTATCGTCAATGGAGTCTATAATACCGTTGCGGTTTCTGTCATCGGTCTCATCCAGCGTACCGCACTGAAACCAGTAACGGGCATCGGGTGCCTGCGCAGTAGTGTGAATAATATCGTGCATGATTCGGTCGGCATCAGGATCATCGGGGCGCACATCCGACCAGCGCCACCAGAATGCACCTGAAAACACACCACAAACACCGAAAATATCAGGGCGCGCCCACGCGATATCAAAAGCAGAGAGTCCGCCCAGCGAAAAACCTGCCACGGCACGTTGTGCCGGATTATCCGTCACCCTGTAATGCCTGTCGAGGTACGGGACCAGTTCTTCCGTCAAGAATCGGGTGTAATGTACAGCCAGGTCGCCACGGCCCTTGTAATCGGGCTGCCGGGCAGTACCGTACTCTCTCAGTCGGTCATGATTGGCGTGTACACCTGCTGCAATGAGCCCCGGCAGCGTTTTGTCGGCGTACAGACCTTCCAGGATATGAAAAAAACTCATCCGGGGCAGGTCCTGACCGTCGTTGAAAATAACCAGGGGATATTCCAGCGACCTGTTTTTATCATAATCCGGCGGCAGATAAACATCCAGTTTCACATCCCGTCCGAGGGAGGAAGAGAACAACTGGACACTCGTCAGTGTGGGAGTGCTGCTGTGTTGAAAAACCTTTCGAAGTACCTGTGCCGGTTTTTGCCAGAATTTCATACCTCGTTGATTTCAGCAATTTGTGCCCGCGCGAGTGCAAGTGCGCGGGAGTGCTGCTCTTCCTCGGAGAGAAGGGTATTGTCAATCACCACAGCGTCGTCGGCTTTCCTGAGCGGCGAGTCTTCGCGGGTGGAGTCAATATGGTCGCGCTCCTCGAGATTCCGGAGGATATCTTCCCAGGCGGCATCTATCCCCTTGGCGGCGAGTTCGAGGTGCCGGCGACTGGCGCGCACATCAGAATCTGCTGTCAGGAATATTTTCAGTTCGGCATCGGGGAACACAACAGTGCCGATATCGCGCCCATCGGCCACGATACCCCGGCGTTTGCCCATGGCCTGCTGTTGCTTCACCATGGCCCTGCGCACAGAGGAGATAGCCGCCACGGGGCTTACGTGTTCACTTACCCTCATTTCACGGATATCGTGTTCCACATCTGTATCATTCAGGAAAGTGTGATTCTTGCCGTCAACCCGCTCAAAGTGGATACTGATATTTCTGAGCGCCTCTTCTACCTGGGCGGGATCGTTGTAATCGGCCCCTGAATTCAGGAAATAGAGCGTCACCGCGCGGTACATGGCGCCGGAGTCGAGATAGGCATAATGGAGCGTTTTGGCCAGCGCTTTGGCCAGCGTACTTTTGCCACATGAAGAGTGGCCATCTATTGCAATGATGATCTTTTTCATAAGGAATACGCAAAGGTGGCAAATCAGGTTACTTTTACCATCCGAATGGAGCATCTTTTTTCAGAAAATATATTGGAATATCTGTTGTTATGCGTGGCTGTGGGCGCTACGGCCGTTCAGCTGGCATTCTTTATCCTTGCCTTCCCTGCACTGGGCAAACCAGCCCCTGTTCATTTGCCGATGGGCAGAAAACCGGGTATTTCTGTCATTATATGCGCCAGAAATGAGGAATTGAACCTGAAAAAGCACCTTCCGCTGTGGCTGGGACAAGTTTACGAGGGGGAATGGGAGCTGGTGATTGTCAATGACTCTTCCACCGATGGAACTGTGGCTGTGGTGGAGGATTTTCAGAAAGAACATGGTCGCCTTCGACTGGTTAACTTGGTGTACAAGGAGCGCGCCGGAAAAAAGCAGGCGCTGGCGGCAGGTATCAGGTCGGCAACTTTTGACTGGCTGCTGTTTACCGATGCCGATTGCCGGCCCGCAGGCAGCGGATGGATTCGTGGCATGGCCGCCCGGATGCTGGCCACACCAGACATCAGGATTGTTACCGGATATGGCCCGCTGGAAACTCCCGCCGGATTACTGCGCGAATGGCCCAGATGGGAAGCCATACATACTGCAGTGTTGTACATGACCTTCGCACACGCGGGTATGCCCTACATGGGCGTCGGCCGGAATCTTGCGATACACCGATCGGTCTATGATGCGGCTGGAGGCTTTCGTTCGCACGAGCACATTGCCTCGGGCGATGATGATTTATTGGTTAATGCTGTGGCCAACGCGAGTAATACGGCAGTTTGTACTGATCCGGAAACCTTTATGTACTCGGCCGGCAAGACAACCTTCCGGGACTGGCTCAGGCAAAAGAAAAGACATTTGAGCGCGGGCATTCACTACAAACGGACACACCAGATGCTGCTGACCCTGCTGGCAGGTACGCACGTGATACACTATGCCGGTATTGTGTCTTTGCTTTTTGTTGCACCTGCAGGAGCGACAGTTTTGTGGATCGTGCGCGCGGGTGCTTGTGTGATTTCCTTCCGGCGCGCACTGGTGACACTGGAGGCTGGCGACCTTTATACGCGCATTCTGCCTTATGATGCACTTGCCGCCGTTTACTACGTTAGTATTGCGTCATGGGAATCAGTTCGGGGATTGTGGCGGAGCAAAGAGAAGAGGGATACCTGGTAAAGAATGACACCCTGTATCTGGTGCGTGGCAGCGCACCGGATCAGTACTCCTGCATCATATCACCCTGTGATCCTGGCGCACCA
Source organism: Bacteroidota bacterium (assembly GCA_039804245.1). Taxonomy (GTDB): domain Bacteria; phylum Bacteroidota; class Bacteroidia; order Chitinophagales; family Saprospiraceae; genus M3007. The sequence goes on along the minus strand of JBDLWO010000100.1, from coordinate 29,532 downwards.
GAAAATTACAGGGTGACAGACGGAGGGCGACCGGGCAAACGATTGTTCGGACAGAAATCCGATTACGCCCGGGCGGATACGCGATGAATCGCGTATCTACGGTTTGTTGGCTAATGCCTTGATTTTTTCTTCCAGTTCATCTTCGTCGCCGGGAGCGTATCCGACATGTTCATAAACGACATTGCCATTTTTGTCGAGGAGAAATGTATAGGGCACCGACTGAATATTGGCAGCGATGGAAAGTTCACGACTGGTATCGAGCAGAATACGGTATGGCCATGCCTTGGATTGTACCATAGCGGGCACCTTGGCGGCGGTACGGGCGTCGTCGGTGCTGATGGCGATCAGTTCCATGTTGTAATTCTTCTGCCAGTCTTCGTAGATTTCGTTGATAGCGTCGAGTTCCTTCTTGCAGGGAGAGCACCAGGTAGCCCAGAAGCTGATAACCGTAATTTTGCCGGATTTTCCGAGATCTTTTGCATTGATGGTTTGTCCTTCCAGCGTTTTAAGGTTGGCGGAGGGCAGCAATTTAGTTTGGGAGAAGGCAGCGACGGAGATTGCCAGGAAAGCGAGAATCGGGAGCGTTTTTTTCATGCGGTTGGAATGAATAGCAGTTGAGAGTCTGTTCAGGAATTTAGTTTACTTTGGACAATTCACCTTTCAGGAAGTCAATTACCTTGATTTCGATGGGGTCAACCTGACGGATTTCCGAGAGGTAAAACGACACCCAGTCGCCGAGATGTACGAAGAAAAAAGCCTTTTCGATGAGCGATTTCCCTTTCGACCACAGTTCGATACTGGTTTGCGTGTAGTGCTGTACAATTTCCTTGTTGATATCCATGCGGATGGACGTTCTGTTCAGGTCGTCGCGGTTTCTGAGCCATACAACTGCCACATCGGGGCGCTGGTCGCGCCAGCCAACGAGTTCGTTGTGGTTCATTTCGGGTACAACATGATGCCAGCACAGCATTTTGGCATTTTCATTGATTTGCTGACGCCAGCGGACGGCTACGGCCTCCATATGGTCGGCGATATAGAGCACAGGTGTTTTGCCGTGCAGGAATCCCGCGATTTTTCTGGCCTGTTTCTGTATGGATACCTGATCGCGCGTGAGCATCTTCTGTGCGGCGGCCACCTGATTGAACAGCTTGCCCGGTACCAGTTTTGCGGCGCGCAGGATTCCCAGCTGGGCTACAATGGAATATCCCATACAGGCACGCGGGCTGCTCCAGCCGCCCGGCACCTGCACATAATCCAGACCGTGTTGTTTTGCCAGTTCAATCAATTTTCCACCTGAAGCTACGACAACAATTTTGGCGCCGGTATTCAGCAACTGTTCAAACGTACTGATTGTCTCTTCAGTATTTCCGCTGTAGGAAGAACAGATGGCGAGCGTGTTTTTGTTGATCCATGCGGGTGCCTGATAGCCCTTGCTTACCACAACGGGCAGCTTGCAGATGCCGCGTACGAAATCCTGTACGAAGCCTCCGCCGATACCGCTGCCGCCCAGTCCGGAGATAAAGACAGAGCGCAGGGGAGCAGTATGCTTTTGAAGTTGAATGTTTTTTGCGATTCCGAGAGCCTCCTCCAATTGTTCCGGGAAGCGGGCGATCATTTTATCCATGTCAATTCCGGTTATTTGCTGCAAAAGTAATTCCCGTATTTGACATTTCGGCCAATAAAAAAGTCCCGGCATCTTCGACGAGACACCGGGACTTTAACCAGAATCGGTTTAATTACTTTGATTTCACAGCAAGGCTGTAAATCACGAGACCGAATCCGATTTTGTTCACAGCATCACCGATGTTGTAGATGAGGTCCATGTTGCGCACGTCAATAACGCCGCGGAGCCATCCGTCAGTTTCGATAGCCATGTAGCCGATCGGGTAAATAGCCCAACCCACGAGTACGAACCAGGACAGGGCTTTGAAAGCAGCCTGCAGATTCGGGTCGTTGGAGTTACTTGCCAGCTTTCTTGCTGAACCAAGCCATACCTCATAGAGGATACCTGCGTAGCCCAGAGTAGAAATGATACCCCAGATCACACTCTGATTGCGGAATGCAGTTTCGCCGAGGTAACCTGCCACCAGCATAATGAGGGAGTAACCGATCATCTTCCACAGAAGATCAATTTTCGCTCCAAATGCCTTCAGGATGAGGTAGAACTCAACGCACATCAGCGGAACTGTCAGGATCCAGTCAATGTAACGGAACTGGGTAGGAGATGCTCCGGTGGTCATCCATACATCGCGCATGTAGTAGTAGTGTACAGATGCGATCATAGTGATGAGACCGGCGATCAGAAGGGAAGTCTTCCACTTGCCCTCAACCGTCTGCCTTTCAAAAAAGAAGAAGACAGAGGCAGCGAACATCGCCATGTAGCCGATGAAGAATGTGAAGCCGACATAATCATTTGCAGACAGGCCGGAGAACAGAAAAATTGAAGAGTTGAAAAGCAATTCCATAGAAAAAATTTTGGTTTGCGAAAATGATGTATGTTAAACGAACGACGGCGCAAATTTGTTTAACTTTTTTGAAATAATTGCAACAATTCAAAAATAAAATTCTGAAACCTAAAAGGCAAAAACAATCAAAATCCCGTGTAATCATATTATACATCAACAAAAAGGGCCCAAAAAAGGCCTGAATTTTTTTTCAGGGTCTCTTTGGGCCTTTCAGTCACTACTTTTAAAATCGGAATAATATTCTGTTTTTTGTGCTATTTCGGATTATTTTTTGTTTAACTGATTTGGGGGAAATCCGGTAGCAGAGTCCGGTATTGACAAGGCAGATAATCAGAAGGCAACCCACTTTGACTTGCTCTTTCCGCTGGCGATCACGCGTTCGATGAAGCGCATACCCCGAACGCCATCGTGTATGGAGGGAAAGTCCTGATGAACGGGATCCGGCTGCCGGCCTTCTTCGTGGGCGCGCACACAACAGGCAAAGTTTTTATAGATATTGGCGAAAGCTTCCAGATAGCCCTCGGGATGACCGCCCGGCAGACGGGTGGCCGCCTGAGCTTCCGGATAAACGGGGCCAATACCGGTTCGCAGTAATTGGGTTGGTTTGTCGAGCCACTTCACCACGAGGGTATTGGGTTCCATCTGACGCCATTCGATACCGCCTTTTTCTCCGTACACCCTGATATTGAGATTATTTTCCTCGCCGGCAGATATCTGACTGGCGTGCAGGATACCCTTGGCGCCTTCTTCGAAGCGCAGCAACACATTACCATCGTCGTCGAGTTTTCGGCCCGGTACAAAAATGCTGATATCGGCGCAAAGTTCCGTTATTCTGAGTCCGGTGATATATTCGGCCAGATTTTCGGCATGCGTACCTATATCGCCCATGGAGCCGGCAATGCCACTTTTCCCGGGATCGGTACGCCATGAGGCCTGTTTGTTGCCTGTTTGCTCGGCGGGGGTACTGAGCCAGCCCTGCGGATATTCCACCACAATCTTGCGAATTTTACCCAGTTCTCCGTTCTTGATCATCTGGCGCGCCTGTTTAACCATCGGATAGCCCGTGTAATTGTGGGTGAGTGCGAAAATGAGGCCGGTTTTTTCAACTAATTTTTCCAGTGCGAGGGCCTCTTTCATATTGAAAGTGACCGGTTTGTCGCAAATCACGTGGAAACCGTTTTCCAGTGCCATTTTGGCTGGTGCGAAGTGTACGTGATTGGGCGTCACGATACTCACAGCGTGCATACGTTTTTCGGGGCGCAGTCTTTTTTCCCGGCGAATCATGTCCTGGTAAGTTGCGTAGCACCGGTCGGGGGGCAGGCCGAGGTCGGCGCCTGACGCCATGGATTTTTCCGGGTCGCTGCTGAATGCACCGCATACCAGTTCAATTTCGCCATCGAGTGCTGCTGCCATGCGGTGTACGGCTCCAATGAATGCTCCGCGGCCACCGCCTACCATTCCGATTCGTATTTTCTGTTTCATGTTTGAATGATTTAACCGTTTTGTTATCAGAATCAGTGAATTGAATGGCAATATTCAAAAAAATACTTTTCATTTTCACTACTTGAATGCGGAGACAACACCGGCATTTTTTCCGACCTTAGCGCGATCAAACAAATAAATGATGATTAAAGACTCTTCCCTGATTTGTCAGCATGCCTTCATTAATGGTGAGTGGGTAGCTGCTATTTCCGGAAATACATTCCCGGTGACGAATCCTGCTACAGGTGATGTTGTCGGGCAGGTGGCTGACTGCGGCGCTGCAGAAACCGCTCTGGCAATAGAAGCGGCCGAAGCGGCACTACCCGAGTGGCGCTCAAAAACTGCAACAGTTCGCGCCGGAATTTTGCGCCGATGGCACGATCTGATCGTGGAAAATGCCGATGATCTCGGGATGTTGCTCACGCTGGAGCAAGGAAAACCATTTCCGGAGGCCAGGGGAGAAATACGGTATGGCGCCACGTTCATTGAGTGGTTTGCCGAGGAGGGCAAGCGCGCTTATGGCGATATTATTCCGCCCCACATGCCCGGGATGCGCCTGATGGTGGTCAGGCAGCCTGTGGGGGTTGTTGCAGCCATCACGCCATGGAATTTTCCCAATGCCATGATCACCCGCAAGGTCGCTCCTGCGCTGGCGGCAGGCTGTACCGTAGTGCTGAAACCATCAGAGGAAACACCGTTGTCAGCACTGGCGCTGGCAGAGCTGGCGCTGAGGGCTGGTATCCCTCCCGGAGTACTCAATATTGTGACCGGCATGGACGCCCCTGCCATCGGGAAGACCCTCACCGACAGTACTGTGGTGCGCAAGTTGTCGTTTACTGGCAGTACAGAGGTGGGGAAACTGCTGATGCGGCAGAGCGCCGGCACCGTCAAGAAAATATCGCTTGAACTGGGCGGCAATGCGCCATTCATTGTATTTGACGATGCCGATCTGGATGCAGCCGTAGAAGGCGCCATCGCTTCCAAATACCGGAATGCCGGCCAGACCTGCGTATGTGCGAACAGGCTTTTTGTCCAGGATGCTGTTTACGATGCCTTCCTGGAGAAGTTCACGGTGGCCGTCAGAAACCAGAAGGTAGGGCCAGGTACGGAAAGGGGGGTCAACATTGGCCCGCTGATCAACATCGAGGCCCTCGACAAGGTAAAACGCCTGGTCGGAGATGCGAGCGAAAAGGGCGCCAGGGTTGTTACCGGGGGGCATGAGCTCACCGGCACGTTTTATGAGCCAACCATTCTGGCAGATGTGACGCCCGGCATGGACATCATGAACGAAGAGATTTTCGGGCCTGTAGCGCCCGTGACCCGTTTCTTTACCGATGAGGAGGTCATCAGTATGGCAAACGATACCCCTTATGGCCTTGCGGCGTACTTCTATGGCAAAGAAGTGAGCAGGGTGTTCCGGGTAGCAGAAGCACTGGAGTACGGTATGATTGGCGTGAACACGGGACTGGTTGCCACTACCGTTGCGCCGTTTGGCGGCGTCAAGGAGAGTGGCATCGGCAGAGAGGGATCCAGATATGGTCTGGATGAATTTATGGAGACCAAGTATATCTGTATAGGCGGAATCTGATCAGCGGGTGCGTGGCATCCGGCGCTTGCCGCCGGGCCTGAATCCGCCGCGACCGCCCATCATTGCCAGCGTTGCCGGATTCATGGTGGCGCTACCTGCCATTTTCAGCTGTTTGTCCACCTCTTTGATCTGTTCACGGAGCATGGGCTCGGTTACGTTGAGCTTTTTCAGGTCGGCAAAGTGCTTTTGGGCCCCTTTGATATTGCTTTTGTTGGCTGCGATCATGACGAGTTGCAGCAGAGCAGTAGCCCTTTCATTGTCGGTAGGCAAACCGGCATCAAGCGACTTTTTCACCCACATTTCCGCGGCGTTCATATCGCGTTTCTGCATGGCTATGGCGCCCATGGTCATGTAGTAAACACCCTTGTAACCCACCAGCAGCAACTGCGGGAAGAAAGTGAGTTTCAGACGTGCCTCTGCCTCCTCTATACGCTGCTGACTGAGCAACTGATTGGTGGACATGATAGTGCCGAGAAAAATATATCCGAGCAGCATGATAAAGCCGGTGAACCAGAATGGGAAACCATACCAGAAGCCGTAGGTAGTCCAGAGTGCGATACCACTGATGATACCGATGGCAATAATGGCGAAGCGGAGATAAATATTGACGATGAACATGATTGCTTTTGCTTTATGAGCCGCAAAAATAGGTGTAAACCTTCAATCATTCACACCTTGTGCAGTATGTTTAAACGATACGTGACTTTATTGTGCAGCAACTGCTGTACCTGCCCGGTTAAACATTCATATTGAAACTGTGTTATGTGCTTGAAGTAATCAAACAACAGGAATAATGGATTTGCATCTCGGCAAACAAAAATTTATCGAATCCTGGGGGCGGCTGGCAAGCGGCTGGGGCGTTCCTCCGGCGATGGCACAGTTACACGCGCTGCTACTGATCTCTCCGGAAGCACTTACAGCTGATGAAATACGGTCGGAACTTGACATTTCGGCAGGTAACACGAGCATGACACTGCGGTCGCTGCTCGAATGGGGACTGATTTACCGCGAACAGCGCCCCAACGAACGGAAAGATGCATACGTGGCCGAAAAGGACATGTGGAAAGTATCGCGGCAAATAATTCTGAACAGGAAAAAAAGAGAACTTGAGCCTATGCTGCAGGTACTCGACGAGTTGGCCTGCGTGGAGGAAAACTGTGAACACTCCAGGCACTTCTGTTCGGTAGTGCGCGATATGCGCAAATTCTCTCATAAAGCCAATCAGGCACTTGACACACTTGTCAAGGCAGAAACAGGCTGGATAGCCAGCCTTTTCATGCGATAGCCGGCGCGCTACCTGACTACCTTGACCCTGACGGCCTTCGGGCCTTTGGGGCCCATTTCAACCTCGAAAGTTACTTTGTTGTTCTCCCTCAGTTCTTCGGAGGCATCGTTCACGTGTACGAAAATTGTATCTTTTGAGCCCGCTTCTGTGATGAAGCCATAGCCTTTCTCGGCGTTGAAAAATTTTACAAATCCCTTTTTTTCAACTTCCTCCGGCTCGTCTGTACGGAAGGCAGCACCCAGTTGGATATCCTCTGCCTTGACAGTGAATTTCTTTGACGGATCGGGTGGTGTGGAAGACAGATTTCCGTTCTCATCCACATAAGAGAACTCCATCTCGCCTCCCCGGCCATCGGCCTTGTCGGCCTTGCGCTGCTGCTTTCGTTCCTCTTTTTCCTGTTGCTTTTTTCGGCGGTTTTTTTCTTTTTCCTTTTTTGAGTAGGAATCCTGTGATTTTGCCATCAAGTGTAATTATTGGTGAAAATTTTCCTCAAAAAGGGTGGTTGCTGATACCGAACAGCCTGTGAAACGCCGATCTACATGAATTCACTCTCCCGGAGATTGAACAACAAATGTACGAAAAAAATCTGACATCGGACAGATATTTGAAATATCGAAGAATATACCTTAGCTTTGTAGAAAATAGTTGGAAATACTGGTGAAGTTGTTCTGTACTTCATTATCTTCTGATTTCTCTAACCAAACCTGTTGTCGCGTGTCAAAAAATATAGGCTTCCTGTCGGGAAGGAAGGGTCTTGCCGAAAATCTGTTTGAAGAACTGGGGGTGGCGGCCTCCCGCCAGGGTACTGTTTCTACTGATGAAATGGAGCGTCTGGCCGATGATTTCCTGGTTGGAAAGGCCAATATTTACGGCAGTGTTTCCTTTTATGACTTTCTGAAGCCCGAAAACAAGGGTAAAAAGGTATATGTATGTAATGGTACCGCCTGCATGACTGCCCGTACGCAGGATCGTGTGCGCGAGGAACTGGGAGCGCATTTCAAGCCTGATGAAATAGGTGAAATGTGTTGTCTCGGACGTTGCCATGAAAATAGTGCTTTTCACATTGCCGGGCACAATTATTCAGGAGATGCCATCAGCCGGCTCGATGAGATAACAGCGGGCAAACCATTCCAGGCAGACAACTACCGGATGGCTGCATTGGGTGCGCCCCTCCTCACAGCTTCTTTTCCGGGCGTTGAAGTTTATTACCAGACGCTGAAAAGAGCCCTGGGTTCCACTGCGGATGATTTGCTCACAGAAATCAAGTCCTCGGGCCTGCGCGGCCGCGGGGGAGCAGGGTTCCCCGCCGGTCTGAAGCTGGAATCGTGCAAAAACACACCGGGGAAACAGAAATTTATTGTCTGTAACGCCGATGAGGGCGACCCGGGCGCCTATTCCGACCGGTATATCATGGAGCAGCGGCCGCACAGTCTGCTTCTCGGCATGATGCTGGCAGGCTATATCACCGGGGCCAACGCCGGCGTGCTCTATATACGCGGCGAATACCCGGAATCCATATCGGTGATGTCGGAAGCCATTGATACCATTGACCGGGCCGGTTTGCTCGGCGACAATATTCTGGGCTCCGGTTTCTCATTCCGCTTCAAGCTGATAAAAGCACAGGGCGCCTATATCTGCGGTGAGGAAACCGCACTGCTCAATTCGATCGAAGGACAACGACCGGAAGTGAGAACCCGTCCGCCCTATCCCACCCAGCAGGGGCTTTTTAACCAGCCTACTGTGGTAAATAACGTGGAAACACTGGCCAATCTGCCCGGTATTATTGAATTCGGCGGACAGGCATTTGCTGCCCGAGGCCGCGGTCGTTCCACCGGAACAAAGCTGCTCTGTCTCGATGGTCATTTCAACAACCCGGGGCTCTATGAGGTCGAAATGGGCACTCCGCTCAGGACAGTTACAGACGAACTTGGGGGAGGTTTCCGGATACCGGTAAAAGCCATGCACATCGGCGGGCCGCTTGGTGGCCTCGTACCCGTCAGCAAAATTGACGACCTGACTATTGATTTTGAGTCATTCGCCCAAAACGGTTTTCTGCTCGGCCACGGCTCCTTTGTATGTATCCCGCAGGATTTCCCCATGATTCAGTACCTTGAACACCTGTTTGAATTCACTGCCCACGAAAGTTGCGGGAAGTGCTTTCCCTGCCGGCTCGGCTCTACCCGCGGCAAGGAACTCCTCGCACGCGCGCGCAATACCGATTACAAAATCAGCAGAACCCTTTTCGACGACCTGGTAGAAACCATGGAAACCGGCTCGCTCTGCGCACTCGGCGGAGGCCTGCCCCTGCCCGTGAAAAATGCCCTCAAGTATTTCCCCGAAGAACTGGAAGCCTTCTTTACAAACGAAGATTAAACCTGACCAAACTCAAACCTCTGCATCACTATGGGTACCGGACTCACAGCGTATATCAACAACAAACCCTACGATATCAGGGAGGGTGAAACAATTCTGGCATTCCTGAAACGCCATCTCGGCAAAAATTCAGTACCAACACTCTGCGATGCTCCCAATCTGGAGCCCTATGGCGCCTGCCGTGTCTGCAGCGTGGATGTAGCACTTTCCCCCGATGGCCCCTCCAAAGCCATGGCATCCTGCCACACCCCCATGATGCCTGATTATCACATATTCCCGGACTCGCCGCGCATCCAGAAACTCAGAAAAAATATTATCGAACTGGTGCTCACCGATCACCCGCTCGACTGCCTCACCTGTGAGGTGAATAACAACTGTGAACTGCAGACAGTAGCTGCCCAGGTAGGTATCCGAAAGGTGCGATACCCGGAAGGCAAAAATCACCTCGACCGGCAAAAGGACCTGAGTCACCCGTACATGACCTCCGACCTCAGCAAGTGCATCAACTGCTCTCGCTGCGTGCGTGCGTGCGATGAGGTGCAGGGTCAATTTGTACTCACGATGGCCGGCCGCGGCTTCGACAGCCATATAGCCAAGGGAATGAACCAGTCGTTCTTCGAATCGGAGTGCGTAAGCTGTGGCGCCTGCGCCCAGGCGTGCCCGACTTCGGCCATATCCGATATATTCGAGTCAAAATCAATTGCCGTTGACAAAAAAGTGCGCACCGTGTGTACCTACTGCGGGGTAGGATGCAACCTGGAGGTAGCGGTGGATACCGGAAAGGTCAAATCTATTCAGGCGCCCTACGAAGCTGCTGTCAATCAGGGACATACGTGCCTGAAAGGCAGGTTCGCATTCTCTTTTTACGATCACCCCGACCGCCTGCGCACACCGCTGATCCGCCGGAACGGAGAGCTTGTCCCCGCCACCTGGGAAGAAGCTTACGATTACATTGCAGAAAAACTGACTTCCATCAAAAGGGAATATGGTCCGGATTATATCGCCGGTATTTCCTCCGCCCGGTGTACCAACGAGGAAAATTACCTGATGCAGAAATTCATACGGGCAGTGGTGGGTACCAACAATATTGACAGTTGCGCGCGCGTGTGCCACTCCCCCACTGCACTCGGTATGCAGCGTACATTCGGTACCGGGGCAGCCACCAACTCTATTATTGACCTGAAATACACAAAATGTATCATGGTCATAGGTGCCAATCCGACCGATGCGCATCCGGTGACGGGCGCCAAACTGAAACAGGTAGCGATGAAGGGCATCCCTTCCATTGTTATTGATCCGCGACGCACGGAAATGGCCAAATACGCCACCTATCACCTGCAGCTCCGACCGGGAACCAACGTGGCGCTGCTTCAGATGATGCTGTATTTCATTATCAGTGAAGGACTGGAGGATAAAAACTTCATAGACAGTCGTACCGAAGGTTACGATGGTTTCAGGCAACAGATTCTCGGTCTCAATCTGGATGAACTGGAAGCAATAACAGGCGTTGACCGGAAATTGGTCAGGGACGCTGCTGTCACTTATGCCAACGCGGAAGCAGCCATGTCTTTCCACGGACTGGGCGTAACCGAGCACTCGCAAGGTACACTCACCGTCATGCTGATTTCCGATCTGGCCATGATTACGGGCAATATCGGTCGCAGGGGTGTAGGCGTAAACCCGCTGCGCGGCCAGAACAACGTGCAGGGCGCCGCCGACATGGGCTGCCAGCCACACCAGGGCGCCGGCTATCTGGATGTGACCGACAAGAATATTCAGCACAAATATGAACAGTTTTACGGCGTTAACATGCCCGGGCATATAGGCTATAAAATACCACAGATGTATGACGCTGCCCTTGAAGGAAAGCTCAAGGCACTGTGGGTGATGGGCGAAGATCTGGTACAAACAGACCCTAATACCAACAAGGTACTGGCTGCACTTGGCAATCTGGAGCTGCTGGTGGTGCAGGAGTTATTTATGTCGGAAACCTGCAAATCTGCTCATGTGGTATTGCCGGGAGCTTCTTTCCTTGAGAAAAGTGGTACCTTTACCAACGGAGAGCGAAGAATCCAGCGTGTAAACAAAGTGGTGGAGCCCCTGGAGGGCACCAAATCAGACGGACAGATAATAGTGGATATCATGAACCGGATGGGATACAAACAGTCCGACTATAACCCGGATTTATTGCTCCGGGAAATTTCACAGATCGTACCGTTCTTCGCGGGAGTGAAGTGGGACGAGTTGGGTGACAACGGCAAGCAATGGCCGGTAGCCCCGGGAGGCTCTGATACCGAAATTCTGCACACGGAAACATTCAAGCGTGGACTTGGCAAATTCCAGTTCGACGAGTTCCGGGAAACGAGAGAACGGGTTGCCTGGGAAAAAGACTACCCCTACATACTGACCACCAACAGGGAACTGGAACACTACAACGCCGGTACTATGACCCGCAGAACCAGAAATGCGAAAATACTGACCGAAGATGTACTGCTCATACACCCCGACGATGCCGCAAAACACTTCATCTCGGAAGGGGATATGGTATGTCTGGAGTCGCCAAGAGGCAAAGTGGACGTCAAGGCCCGCCTCACCGATCAGGTAAGGCCGGGTGTACTGAGTACCACCTTCCACTTCCCTGAAGTCATGCTGAATCTGGTTACCTCCGATGAAAGAGACTCCGATGCCCTTTGTCCGGAATACAAGGTGGTATCAGTAAGAATCAGAAAAAGCCGCGGGAAAGCGCTACCGATATAATTTGGTCTGAAATTTGAAGAAGAAAAATCACCGTCAATAATCCGTTTTTCACCTGAACTATCAGGCTTTTAATCCTGTTGATGAACAACATCCGGAAGTATTCGGAGGGTGCGACTCTTGTGAGTAACCACCCTCAGACACGCCGAAATCAGTCTGCATAACCTCTGAATGGCATCCGGGTACAACCTTTTATTGACTTTTTCCATGATCCGATTTCTCACCTGCGTCCTGCTGACGTGCTCCTCTGCGTTGTCTGTTGCACAGACACTGTTCTGGACAACGGACTGTACCGACAAAAATTTCTGTTACAATAACGGTTCCTGCGGTCAGGGGGCTGTTTTTATGGTAGAAAAGGCCTTTACCTACTGCGGAAACGGCAATATTAACTATTCATATCGTGTTGATCTGGATAATAACGGATCAATTGATATTAACTCCTCACTGGATACGGTAACGGGTAACTTCCCGACAGGTACCCATAAAGTGCTGTGGAGAGCCACCGATTACTGCGGGAATGCGGTAAACTGCTCCTACCTGTTCACAATTAAAGACTGCAGTCCACCCAATCTGTTGTGTATCAATGGCTTGACTCAAACTATCGAGCGCCCTCTGTGCGATGCCCATTTTCTGGCCAATCAGTTTATTCTTTCCATGAGCGATAACTGCACCCCGAACAGCCAGCTGGAAATCGGGCTGAAAAAAGCGGGGGCTGGCACCGGGTTTCCCACATCCGATTCGCTGGTATTTTACAATTGCGATGCCGGATTCAATCAGGTTGAAGTATGGGTACGTGACAAAAACGGACTGATCAACAAGTGCTCCAACTACGTACTGGTTCAACTGGCTGACCCCGAATGTGAATGTAATCCGGATGGAGACATCAAGATCAATGGTTGTATGACAACTGTTGATAATCAGGTTGTCACAAATCACAAACGACGGCTCAGATTCTACTCCACGGCTGGAGTACAGCCCCCTGTTGATATCCCGGATATTGACGTGTCATCGGACTCCTGCTACAGTTATTCATTCGGCGCCATACCTTTCGGAGGAAGCTATCAGATTGAACTGGCAGCTGAAAAAACGGGGCCGCCCCTCAACGGCGTAACAACCTACGATCTGGTGCTTATGTCAAGACATATTCTGGGTATTGAGGCACTTGATGATGCCTATCAGATGGAAGCTGCCGATGTAAATAACAGCAATTCGCTTACCACCCTGGATATTGTTGAAATACGCAAGCTTATTCTGGGTCTTAATGATACATTTCCGGGTGTTCCGTCATGGAGAGTGGTGCGTCCACTGCCCAATCCGGCCAATCTGGGAAGCTATACGGCGCTCAGGGATACCTATCTGTTCGTTTTCAATAACATACAGAAAGACTATAAAAATCTGCAGGGCAGCTTTGTAGCTGTCAAATACGGTGATCTCAATCATTCAGTATCTGGCTTTGCTGCTCCACCCGACGATCGTTCGGCACTTGTATTTGCTGTAAACGATCGGTTGCTTACAGCCGGAGAGGAAGCAGAAATTTCATTCAGCATGAGTGATTATGCCGATTTGTATGGCTGGCAGCTGGAACTTTTGTGCGATCCGGCACTCGCTGATATTGTCAGTGTAAGCGGAATACCTGCCGAGAACTTCCATATCTATTCCGGGAAATTGCGGGCACTGTGGTTTGGCGCCGAAACGAGGAGTTTCCAGAAGGGCGAAACTGTATTTACAGTCAGGATAAAAGCGCACCGTACAGTACCGGTATCCGCCCTGTTCAGTCTCGGGCAGTCGGATATCTCTGCGGAGGCATACCGGCCCGGACAGGCGGCGGGAAGTACTCTGTCGCTGAATTTTGCGGGCGACGTCGTTGAGGATGCTATTTTTCTCGGAGTATCTCCCAACCCTTTTCGTTCAACAGCCATTTTTGAGCTGCTGATGAAAAGTGCCGGCGAAGTAACCCTTGATCTTTTCACATCCGACGGCAAACTTGTGCACTCCGACATTTACCTGCTGACTGCAGGCAAGCAGAGGATTGAACTGGACGGAAATGTGTTGCCTTCCGGACGTTTCTTCTTTTTTCGGATGAAAGCAGGCAAACAAGTATTCCCGGGGAAACTGACCCGCGGATAATTTGTGGTAACTTGGCGGCAGTTTCACTCTCCTGCTATGCGCTATCGTTCTGCCCTACCGTTTTTTTTCGCCCTCGTGGTTTGCGTGACCAACGCTTATGCCCAGCTTGATTCCATTCACTGGCTGCCACCTATGCACGGGAGATCGGAACTGGGCCCTCAGTATCTGTACATTTCCACCCCGGAAACAACACCGTTCCCGGTGGAGCTCCGCGATCCTGCCGGATCGGTGATTACAACACTGGTGGTATCGAATGCTGCTCCACAACGGTACAGCATGGGCAGTACAAACGCCACACAGGTACTTACTGCGGAGGCAGAGCTGCACAAGGCAATCAAAAACAAGGGTATGGTACTTGTGGGAGAGAAGAAATTTTACGTCAATTTCAGATTCCACAGCAGTTCCCAGTTTCAGGCGGCTGACCTTACCTGCAAAGGGCGGGCAGCGCTCGGTACGGAATTCCGGATTGGACATGTGTATCAATCCAGTGATGGCGGGCAGCGCTCCAATTTTGTCGGGGTATTGGCCTCTGAAGACAGTACCACTGTTACTTTTTCAGAATATGATCCTACGGTGAGATTTCAGATAAGTGGAGTACCTGCTTCTGTGACCGGCAATCCGACTTTTATACTGATGGCGGGCGAGTCGGTTGTCATCAGTCAGTACCTGACGGGGACAGGAAATGCAAACGGGCTGATTGGATCCAGGGTGAGCGCTACAAAACCTGTTGCCGTCAATTGTGGTTCCTGGACCGGCTCCCCGGTTGACAACTCCAATGATGTAGGTCTTGACCAGATAGCTCCATTTGATAAAGTGGGACAGGAATACATTCTGTGCAAGGGTAATGGTTCTGCCGATCTGGAAACACCGCTGGTTATTGCACATGTAAATAACACAGCCGTTTATCTGAATGGAGAGGCCGCTCCGAGCGCTGTCCTGAATGCCGGACAATACCTGAGAATCGCCACAAGTCGGTACTCCGCTGCCGGAAACATGTATATATTCTGCTCGGAGCCCGCATTTGTATATCAGATCATCGGCGGGGTACCGGATGGTGATGATGCCAAAAGAACAGCTGGTCTCATATTTGTGCCTCCGGTATCCTGTGCCATACCGAACGCCGTCAATAATATTTATTTGCCCAACCAGATAGGTGGAGTGGCATACGATGGCGGCCTGATGATTGTAGCAATGAAAGATTCCACAGTGGACGTACGTGTGGACGGCACATTGGTAGCGCTTGGGAGTGGCAGTCCGGTGCCAGGCAATCCCGATTTCGTCACCTACAGGCGGCTCGATCTGTTTGATGCCTCCAATCCACCCAATACAGCCAGTGTGATTGCGGATGGCGCCGTACAGGTTGCCCTTTTCGGGCGGAATGGCGCGGCTGGTTTCGGAGCTTTCTACTCAGGTTTCAGTAAAACCAGTGAAGCCGAAGTGGCGCTCAGTCTCATTGGCGATGGCGTTTGTCCGGACACACTGGTAGCTTCCGGGAAGTTTGACGGGGTACAGTGGTATTACGCCGATTCCCTGCTTTTTTACGGGCCCGATACTTTCTTTGTTGCTTATGCCCCGGGAAAATATACCGCCAGGGGGTATCTGGGGGTTTGCCGCCGGACCGATTTTGCGGAAGACACACTTTCTGCCTTTTTTAATTCTCCCGTATTCCCTTATGAGATAACCGATCCTTCCTGCTTTGGCGCTGCGAATGGCAATATACTGTTTGGTCAGCCATCCGGCGGGCTCGCTCCATACCAGTATTCTGTCAACAAGGGCGGCAGCTTTTCAACAAATCCGCTGTTTACCGGACTCAAGTCGGGTGCCTACAACCTGGTAGCCAGAGATTCCACCGGTTGTTACAATCGTCCGCTCGACGTATTCATCGGACAGCCCGACAGTATTTCCGTACAGCTGGAAATCATCCGGATAGAGGAACCTGTGAAGGCAGGCGACCGGGTTCTGCTGCAGGGTACACCCAGCCGGGATGTGATTTACACATACTGGTCACCAGACGAAGCAGGAGTTGCCAATTTTCTGAATTTCACAGCCCTTCCTGTAGAAACTACTGTTTATACGCTCACCGTAGAGGATTCTGCGGGGTGCAGGGCCTCTGATCAGGTACGTATCATCCTGGAGCCCAATATATATGTACCCAATGTTTTCAAACCTGATGCAAACAATCTGAACGACAGGTTTATGCTGTTCAGCAGGGAAAATGTGCCTGTGAACTGGTTGCGCATCTATGACCGATGGGGAAGTCTGGTATTTGAAAATACAGGATTCACTACCAATGACAGGACGGCTGGCTGGGATGGGATGCACCGGGGAGAACCACTCGGACCGGCAGTTTTTGTATTCATGGCAGAACTTGAATACGAGCCGGGAAGGAAGATTATACTGAGCGGAGATATTACACTGGTTCGTTAGTCGGGCAATTAACTGTTTTTGTCTGTTTTGTACACAATGAGTCAACCGTCGCGACTTTCATCCGTTTAGATGACGGGATAAAGTCTTCCCAAAAGCACCATCATCATGCGATTTATACTCAAAATGGCCTGGCGCGACAGTCGCCGGAACCGCTCCCGGCTGCTGTTGTTTATTTCAGCCATCACGGTTGGCATAGCCGCACTCACTGCTGTGCGCTCCTTCTCTTTCAATCTGATGAACGACATTGACCGGGAGGCCAAGACATTGCTCGGGGCGGATTTGCTCCTCGACGCCAGGCAGCCGGTATCAGATTCACTGCTGGCGCCATTTGACTCCGCCGCCATATCGAGATCGGAAGTACTGAATTTTATGAGTATGGTGCGTTTCCCGCGCAATGGGGGCACACGATTATCACAGATACGCGCACTGGAAGGTGATTATCCGTATTATGGCATATGGAAGACCCTGCCTGAGGATTCCTGGAAATCTTTCCGCACACACAAGGCAGCCCTGGTTGACCACGCTTTGATGCTTCAGTACGACATTCATCCGGGCGACAGTATTCAGGTAGGAAATGTCACTTTTGTCGTCGAAGGCGACCTGCTGTCATCACCGGGCAGAGCGGGAATTGCGGCCAGCATTGCGCCGGTGGTTTTCATTCCCGGCGCCTGGCTCGATTCAACCGGATTAGTGCAGCGTGGCAGCCGGGTGGACTACCAGTATTACTACAAACTTCCGGAGGGGATGTCGCCCGTTCAGCTCACCAGTCCGATGGAGAAGCGCCTGGAAAAGGCCAACGTTGATTTTGACACCGTTGAAAGCAGGAAGCGGGGCATTGGAAATGCCTTCGGCAATTTCGGCACCTTTCTGAATCTGGTGGGATTTATCGCACTACTGCTCGGCTGTATAGGTGTCGCCGGCGCGGTACACATATATATAAAGGACAAATTGCCTACTGTGGCTATCCTGCGTTGTCTGGGCGCCAGCGGCAAGAAGGCTTTTTATGTTTATCTGGTTCAGGTTGCGGGTATCGGGTTGCTGGGTGCGCTCCTGGGTGCAGGCGCGGGTGCGTTGATACAAAAAATACTGCCCTGGCTGTTACGTGACATGCTGCCGCTCGAAAATGTAAGTACTGATATATCACTGCTGGCTATCGGACAGGGCGTAGCACTGGGCGTGGCGGTTGCAATTCTTTTTGCTCTGCTGCCACTGGCAGGGATTCTGAAAACATCGCCACTCAGAACACTCAGAGCTTCCTTTGAACCGGAGCAATCGGATCGCCTGCTCAGGTGGATGGTTTATTCACTCATTCTGATTGCAGTTTATGCATTTACATGGCAATTAATCGGCAACTGGCTGGAGGCACTCTATTTTATAGGAGGTATCGGGACTGCATTTTTTATCCTTTGGGGAATAGCCTCGTTGCTAACCACATTACTGCGGCGTTTTTTCCCGAAAAAGTGGAGTTATCCGGCGCGCCAGGGGATTGCCAATCTGTTCAGGCCGGAGAACCAGACCGTACTGCTGGTGGTCACTATCGGCCTGGGTACCATGCTGTTATCCACCCTGTTTCTGATTCAAAGCCTGATACTGAAACAAGTAGAATTTTCGGGTAGCGGGAACCAGCCCAACATGGTATTATTCGATATTCAGTCTGCAGAAAGTGCCGAAGTGGCCGCTCTTGTACAGCAGTCGGGTATGCCCCTGATGCAGCAGGTACCCATTGTCACTACCCGGATTGAGGCGATTGATGGTCTGACCAAAGCCCGCTACGAGGTCGAGCACCCGGAAGATACCACGCGGCAGGAAAAGGGGCGTCGCCGGTTCGGGCCTCCGCAGAACGAGGTGGAGCGTATTCCCGGCTGGGTGTGGGATCGCGAATACCGGGTTACTTTCAGAGATACGCTGATTGACACCGAGTCCATTACCGAAGGTACCTGGACAGGAATACATACACCTGGCACCCCCATAAAGGTATCTGTTTCAGAAAGCCTCAGGCGCTTCATGAAAGCACAGATCGGCACACGCATTTCCTTCAATATACAGGGTACCGTGATGGAATGTGAGGTTGCCAGCGTCAGAAAGGTGGATTTCAACCGTGTACAGACCAATTTCATGGTAGTGTTCCCGAAGGGCGTGCTGGAGCGTGCCCCACAGTTTCACGTAATCGTAACGAAAGTTCAGGATGCAGCGCAATCGGCTCGTTTTCAGAGCGAACTGGTGCGGCGCTTCCCGGGGGTATCGGCCATAGATCTGACGCAGATACTGCGATCAGTAGATGAAATTTTGAAAAAGGTATCGTTTGTCATCCGCTTTATGGCCCTTTTCAGTATTCTGACGGGCTTGCTGGTACTGATTTCGTCTATTTACCAGAGCAAGTACGCACGTGTGCGCGAGAGCGTGTTGCTGCGGACACTCGGGGCCAGTCGGAAGCAAATCCTGCTGATTAACGTGACAGAATATTTCCTGCTGGGAGCGCTTTCCTGCCTCGCCGGCACAGGGCTGTCAGTTGCCGGTGCATGGGCACTGGCACGTTTTTCGTTTCAGATACCATTTGAGGTGAACTGGTTACCCCTGGCACTCACTTTTGCAACCATCACCTTCCTGACAGTGCTCATCGGGCTGCTGAACAGCCGCGAGGTAGTGAGCAAGCCTCCGCTGGAGGTTTTGCGTGAGTGACAGGGGTAATTATCAGATCAGGAGGTAACCACCAGATTTTCCCCGGTCATTTCAGCCGGTTTTGACAGTCCGAGGAGGTAAAGCAGCGTAGGCGCCACATCGGCGAGCCGCCCATCACGTATGGATGCCGGCGGGTTATTGCTTGCCAGGATACAGGGTACCGGGTTTTTGGTATGCGCCGTATTGGGAGTTCCGTCTTCATTGACCATAAAATCGGAATTGCCGTGATCAGCGATAATCAGGCAGGCATATCCCTTTTCAAGCGCGAGCGGAACAATCCGACTCAGACAATTGTCAACCGTTTCAGCCGCTTTCATAGCAGCCTCAAAAACACCGGTATGCCCAACCATATCGGTATTGGCAAAATTGAGACAGATGAAATCGGGGGTATTATCCCGGATATCAGTCATAATTGACCCGGTGATACCCTCTGCGCTCATTTCCGGCTGCAGGTCGTAGGTAGCGACTTTGGGAGATGGCACCATCAGACGGCGTTCTCCCCCGAAAGGCGTTTCGCGGCCACCGGAGAAGAAAAAAGTGACATGCGGGTATTTTTCTGTTTCGGCGATGCGCACCTGAGTTTTTCCAGCTTTTTCGATTACCTCGCCGAGCGTCATACTCACATCATCCTTTTCAAACATGACATGCACATCGCGGTAGGTATCGTCGTAGCGCGTCATGGTAACATAGTAGAGAGGCAGTATGGTCATGCCATACTCGGGCATATCCTGTTGTGTGAGCACCTGAGTGATTTCCCTGCACCTGTCTGTACGGAAGTTGAACGAAACGACCACATCGCCGGGCTGGATTGCGCCCTCATTACCTTCGAGTGCAGCGTTGGTCATGGGTTTCAGGAACTCATCGGTTACACCGCCATCATAATTTTGCCGGATAGCGGAAGGAAAGTCGGAAACCGCCTCTCCGGTTTTTCCGACGAGCAGATCGTAGGCAAGTTTTACTCTTTCCCAGCGTTTATCGCGATCCATGGCGTAATAACGGCCGACGACCGAGGCAATTTTGATTTGTTTCCCCCGAATATGCTGCTGCAGATTCTCCATAAAACCTGCACCACTTTTGGGATCGCAGTCGCGGCCGTCGGTAAAAGCGTGCAGATACACACGCACGCAATTCTGTTCTTCAGCAATATCACAGAGTGCCTTCAGATGATCAATATGCGAATGTACACCACCGTCGCTGACCAGCCCCATGAAATGCAGATTCCTGTTATTATCCCTGGCAAACCGGATTGCGCGGAGTAATGTTTCATTTTCGTGCAGTTCCCGGGTACGAATGGCTTTGTTGATACGGGCAAGTTCCTGCCACACTACACGCCCGGCGCCTATATTGAGGTGGCCAACCTCCGAGTTACCCATCTGTCCCTCGGGCAGACCCACATCCTCGCTGTGAGTAATGAGTGTACTATGGGGATACTTTGCCATCAGGCTGTCGAAATACGGTGTATTGGCCTGAGAGATGGCATCGGCTGCCGGTTTTGGACCGAGGCCCCAACCGTCGAGAATAATCAGAAATGCTTTGGCGTCTGCAGACATGCTTTTGTATTATGGTGAGTGGCAAAGGTACGAGCCTGAAAGGCCATGTTACTTTTCCATCAGCATTTTCTTCGTTGCGGTTGCTTTATCAGTTTTGAGTTGGTAGTACAGTACACCGGGATTATCCGGGAGACTGCTTTCCAACAGTACAGAATGATAGCCCTTTGAGTAATTACCTGTCTGACTGAACACCAACCGGCCGGTCTGATCAAAAACCTGCAGTGTTGCCGGGCCTGGCTCAGGCAGATTGAATCCGATTGATGTTCTGTTTGAGAACGGGTTGGGTACGTTCTGGTACAGTTCAAAGCCTGCCTCTGAAACCGTCTTTTCATCAAACCGGAGTGCTATTTCAAGTGGATTACCTCCTGTATCATATCCGATTGAGCGGGTAAGTCGGCTTGAAACACTGAGTATTTCGCTCAGTTTTCCGGCAGTTTTGGCAGTAAAGGTCAGTGAAAATTCTGCTTCCCCGTCAATAGATGCGGTTATGGCATCAGGGAACACCCCGAAGTTACCTTCGGAAACTCTTCCGGATGGCGGTACTGCCAGAAGTTCCAGTCCCTCAGTATTCATGGTGAACTGGTATCCATCGGATGGGGCCGAAGTTCTGAAAGTCACGCTGAACACGTCACCAGGCTGTACATCTCTGTCATCAGCATCCAGATACAGCGTTCCGAATGTCCGGTCATCGGGAGAGACTGCATTGCCAGGCTCGGTACTGGCATTTACATCACCTACTTTGATACCCACGAAGTTGATATTCCGGTTAAAGAGAGCACTGTCAACCAGAACATACCCTCTTATGGAATCCGCGAACGGATTCAGCGGATTGGTAAACACCTGTTCTGCGTCAACAAAACGCCAGGAGGTATTATTGGGGATAGTCTGATAGATACCGAGAATCAGCTTTCTGAACTCGACGATGTCGAAAGTAGTTACAGAATTGGAACGGTTGGCATCGGCAGCAATCAGCTTGTAGGGCGAACCGAGGGGAGCAACACCCAGAATATTCCTCGATATGAGTACGAGGTCGTAGGTTGTAATACCATTCAGGTGGTTGATATTTTTGAATGGTGTGACTACAAAATCCGAACCGCGTGGTATCTGATTGATGATGTCATAGTTGCCGAGTGTATCCGTCATGTCAGTATAGGAGAATACTCCGGTCACACCGTTGGTACCTTCTGCCTTCACATTCACAATACCTACTCCCCTGTTGATCTCCGTTTTGATCATACCGGTCAGGTTGATATTGGGCCCACCGGGACAAACATTGTTGAAATCCTGAATTATCAATGTTGTTTCACAGTTACTGCTATTCCCTGATGGATCGAGCGCCCATGCCTCTGCGCAGAATATACCTCTGTTGATACAGTTGAATGTATCTGCACTGGCCGGATTACCGTACTGATTCAACGGGAAGCCACTGCCAAATCCGCAAAGGCGGAAGGCCAGTGTGAGATCGTCGAGCCGTGAACAGTTGTCTGAAGCGCTGACCAGCAGACTGACTGCCTGCACTGCCACCTCACCTGATGAATTGAGTACCGCAACAACCGAGTCACGGCAAACCAGTGTTGGTGCGGCTCCATCGCGAATGATGACGGGGTATTCACAAATTGTATCATTGCCGCAGGCATCGCGAATAATCCATCTTATCCGGTGATTACCGTGGGGAAGCACAGGATCAGTGAAGGTATTCTGGTCGGCCTGTGTATTGAACCTGACACGGGCCGTCACCTGCAGTCCGGACACTTCTTCCTGATAGGCAAACCCCCATTTTTGATTGGTTGGAACGGGTCGTTTATCGAAGGCTCTGGGGTCGCCAGGGCCAGTTCCATTACCGTAAAGAACTGTATTCCAGCCCAGTCCACCGGTTCCAAGTTCCTCACTGTCAATGAAAGACTCCGTACTGCCGTTACCGTCAAGATCGAGGAAGAGAATGTATTTGATATCAAGATTGGTACCACTGCAGCTGTCTGTCACAGAAATGGATATATCGGAGGGAGCCTCGCAGAGGTCAGCCATTTGCGAGTTGCTGTTCCACCAGTATGACTCATTCCATAGCAGGGAGTCGTTTTGTGTCATATCCCTGATGGTATCGGAAGCGGGATATACTGGCGTCGGTGGCTGGTCGTCAGATACTTTGATAGTCTGTGTGTAGGTGTAGCAGTTCGCACTGGTACTGTAAAACACAGAGAAATTGGTGGGTTGAGGGGCATTTGTAGTTACCTTGAGGATCGTTGACTTCCACGGATCGCCCTGGGTTTGTACTGGTGATACAATTGGGCCAAGCAGGTTCAAAGGATGATTAATCACTGCCTCAGGCGTCGGATTCGGAACACTGATGCACGTAATAGTTGAATCATAGGTACATCCATTCAGAATCTTCCAGTGACGGTTGATACGGTAACAGGCATCGGGTACCTGAGCAGATATATCATCCTCGTGTGTAACCTGCATATTTTCACAATCAATTCCGAAGAAAGCCGGGGCCCCGAAATTACCGGTTCCGTCACAGTTGGTCACAAATACATCATCCGGGAAGTGGATGAAGTAATCCTGTTGATAATTGACCTGAATCTGTTGTGTGCACTGTGTCTGATTTCCGGCACAATCGAACACCCTGAATGTGCGCGTGATGGTACCCCGGGTACAGGATGTATCAAACTGACTGTAATTGGCTGCTGTAACGACCGTGTCTATGCAACATTCATCTGCAACCATAGCCTGACCATATACAGACAAGTCCTGATTGAAATCGCTGCATACCACACTGATATTTGCCGGCGGAGTACAAACAGGTTTGTTCTGCTCCGTCACGAAAATGCGAGTCTGACAGTCTGTATAATGCCCCTCAAAAGCTGTTGCAGATACTGTATCTGAAGGGGTTTGCACATCATATACGCGCAATATGGCCAGAACCGTATCACCTATGTCGGCGCAGCAGAACTTGATTTCATCATCAAAATACACACCGGGTTCGCAGGCATTACCCTGAGAGCGCCGTATCTTGAAACCGGTATTGGTTCCGGCACAATTATCGGCAGAGCCGTTATTGAAAGATACAGCAGGCAGTGTCTGGGAGCCGCTCACAGGCAGATTAACCTGAGTGAATGTACTGCATTTTGCAACGGGCTCTACCAGATCTTCGATTTTGAGTTCATACTGACAACTGGATGTATTTCCGCAACTGTCGGAAGCTGTGCAGGTAACGATATAGGAGCTGCCGTTGGGAAGACAGTTCAAATAAGGGAACACCGCCATTGTATCGGCCAGCAGGTAGTTATTTCCCGGGAAATCTACCAAAAATCCAGTTACTGTGAACGACGGAGGAATGCCCGGCTGAGGATTTTGAGCAACAACACTGGCTACAAGATCTATAATATCGGAACAACCCTCACTGATAATCAATGGTGCCAGTCCATTCGTGGAGCAGCAGCCTGTGGAATCAACGGATACGGTAGCCACAGTCGGACATTCGAATCGGGGGCCACCCTCATCCTTCACTTCTATTCGCTGGGTATCATTTCTCGGATTGGTAGCGCTGAGAGGCAAACAACGATTGAGTACCTGCCAGTTCCGGAGAATCCCGTAAGATCCGCCACAACTCTCGTATCGCGTTTCGTCGTATGTTACCAGTACATCACAAAGCGTACTCTCCGACACCGGATAGCCGTTAATGGAAGGGGCGCCGGTTGAGGAAGGGCTCGTGGCATCCGGATCTCCATAGGTATCATCACATGAAAGCGTGATATTGTCAGGGAATACAATATCGGCCAGATTAATGACAGATACCGATATATTTTGTACACATGACGTTTGACGTCCCTGATTGTCAACAACCTTGAAGCGGCGCTGAATTAACCGGCGCGGATTTTCACAAAAATCGTTCTCGGTAAAAATATCCTCAACTGTTTTGGTTACCGACAGGCAGTACTCTATGGTAACATCGCCCGTGTAGGAAATATCAAATGGCTCACTGCAGCCAATAGTAACGTCATCCGGACAAATCAGTACGGGTGGCTGATCGTTCCTGATTTTCACAATACCATTACACTTGGCAGTTCCGGTGATTGCGTCCACAAGTCTGTACCCGTAAGTTTTTCCGATGTCGGATGAATCTATGTACGGACTGCTCCACGGTCCGTCGCCGGGCGGATTAACCCTGTCAATATTGACCAGAAAATCTTCCGGGCATCTGTATGTACCGGAAAGTACGTCGTCACCTGTGAGGATTACTTCACAAATGGTATCCAGGCGAACGGTCAGCGTGTCTTTGCAGGTTACTACTGATACGGATGGGAGAATCACAACGGTTTTGCTTATTCTGTACTGACAACCGGGATCCGATTTGGCCTCTGCTTCCGTTCCATCGAGCGCAACTCCGTCCACAACGCGGTATGGTTGTGCGCTGCCAGCATCAAAAGTAGCCTGTACCTGATGTGTGCCAGCCCCGAGTTGTACAGCATTGACTTGTGTGGCCGGCGAACCGTTCACCCTGGTATTGGTAACGGAGCCGTCGGCTCCGTTTGCCTCCTCCACTTCAATATCGAATACAGGAGTTCCCAGGCAAAGCGTGTCAGACAAGCCCACAAAGACAGGTTCAGGATAGAAGCACTTGTTGCTCAGAGCCACTTCATCACCGTTGGAGGCTCTGATAACCACTGTAAATCCGACACCTTCCACATGGCGCGCGCGCAAGGTGTACCAGGTATTTTCGTCAGGCTCATCAGTAATGTTGTCGCGATCATTATCTATCCCGTCAGACACTCCCACTGCGAGCAGCGCACCATTGGGCACAGGCACAGGAGCCGCCGGTGGAGCCGGGCTGTTGGGCATAAACAGGCCGGTAGAGGTTTTTACCGTCAGAACAAGTCCTGATTTCGCTTCCATCTGGATGATCTCGCCGAATTGTCCATTGGTCGGGGAGGTAGCGTTATTCAAACAGATACAGGTTTCAGACCCGGCAGCATCATAAACAGGGCTGCACTTGCCGGAACCCTCCAGAACAAACAGATTGGCATGACAGGTATCTGTATTTCCGCAAGGATCTTTTACTGTTAAAACAACGAGATTATTTCCTGTATGATCGCAGTTGAATATCGTCTGTGATGCCTGGAAGGTCAACTGATTATGCAGGGCACAATTATCGAACGACCCTGCGTCGAGATCAGCTGATCCGAGTATGAACTCACCCGATCCGTCAAGTGACACTGTATCAGTCTTGCATAGCGCAAGGGGAGAAATGTTGTCGCTCACATTTATTTGCTGTGTGAATACCGCCGAATTGCCATTACAATCCGTGGCGGTCCATGTTCTGACAAGCGAATACGTGTAGTAATTACAAAGGAACGGATCGTCACCTTTGCTGCCTGTTTCCTCAAAAGTAACGTCAATATCAGCAGATCCGGTGCAGTTATCTGTTACTTCTGAGCCTGTCAGAGGAATACATTGCCCGCTGGAGCGAATAATACAGCCCGGCACAAGCTGACTGCAATCAACATCGGCCGTAGCCAAAGACGTTACTGATGGATTTATGACGGGCGGTTCAGTGTCAGCCGCAGCAACGTTGAAAGAGCAGGTTGAACTGTTGCCCGCCGAATCTGTCGCCCTGTAAACAACGGTTTGCGGGGTTGGCGGACAATCCACAGAAACTACCGAACCGGGAGTCGGACCAGATATCCGGACAACCGTTGCCTGAGTACAATCGTCGTCGGCAGCCGGAGGTACCCAGTCAAGTACAGTTCCGCACAAGCCGGGCAGATTACTCACAAACACCGTGGTGGTCGGACAATCGGTGAACACCGGCGGAGCGGTATCAGTAATCTGGAGTACCGTCTGGCAGGAACTCGTATTGCCAACGTAGTCAGAAACAACGAATGTCAGGTTGTTTGAACTGCCGAAAAGAGGCAATATATCTGTCCCGACCTGCGGATCCTGTGTAATTTCTGCCACTCCACAGACGTCTGAAGCGATTACCAGATGGGTCAGATCGGGCATTCCTCCGCTACAGCCATTCAGTGTATAGGTTTGCGGACAGCTGGTAATGGCAGGACTATTCACATCCAGAACAGTTATCAGAGAATAGCAGGAATCAATATTGCCCGCTTCATCACGCACTCTGAGCGTTACGAAGCGCTCCCCGGCATCCGTACAGTCGAACTGGAAAGATGATGGTATGAATTCGAGATCGGAGGGGAAAGTACAGTTGTCATAAGCTCCACCGTCAATTTGCAGAGCCAGAATTTCTCCGGTACCTGTACCCGACAGATAAACAATCTGGTCTGTACAGAATACTGTTGGTGACTGTATATCCTCCACGGTGATGGTAAACATACATGTAGCCGTATTACCTGCAGAATCTGTTGCCTCGAACAGCTGCGTGGTTACCCCGGTCGGGAAAAATGTATTCCAGGCAAGCCCCTGTGTCTGTATTACTGTACCTTCATTACAGTTGTCGATTGCCTCCGGGTCATCCATAAAAAACACAGCGCCACACTCCTCGTAGTCGTTTCCAATTGTCAGATTATCCGGACAGCTGATAAATACTGGCGGAATGTCATCCTCTACGAGTAATCTGGCACTGCATGAAGCGGTAAGACCGGCCTGATCGGTAACAAGGAAGGTAATAACACCACCCGGCCCCAGATCAGCCTGTTCGCTCCCCGCCACCGGGAATTGCTCCGATGCGGCAATTTCACAATTGTCTGAAGCCAGCAGCTGAGTAGTCAGATCGGGCACCAGGGCATTACAATCGTTCACAGTTACATTGGCCGGACAAGCGGATATTACCGGAGGAAGATTGTCATTCACAATTACAACAGCCGCGCATGTCCAGGAATTGCCAGCCTCATCGGTGGCCTGAACCACTACCACGTGTTGTCCGAGCACATCGGAACAATCATACGTTACAGAGGCCGGCTCCAATATCAGTTCCGAAAATATTGTACAGTTGTCGGTAGAAGTCGGAGCAAGCTCTGCTCCGGTTACTGTAACGGTTCCATCGCTGCCCAGATCAAGGAAAGCACTCTGACAGTGCGGATGCGGCGCCTCTGTATCTTCCACTGTTACAGCATAAACACAGGTTGCTGTATTGAGAGAGGCGTCCGTCGCTTCAAATATCTGTATGGTTGTACCCACAGGAAAGGATGCCATTCCACTCAGCCCGTCTGTCTGTATCACCGTAACGGCAGAGCAGTTGTCCACCGCCAGCGGTATTGTCACATTGAACGTCTGTGCGCAGGTGCCCGGATTGTTCTCCAGTATCACATCATTCGGGCAATTGGTGAAGGTCGGTGGAACCACATCGTTCACCAATACAATTGCTGTACACGTGGAAGTATTGCCGCTTTCGTCCGTTACGGTAAAGGTTACGGTATTACCAGCGCCCAGTTCACTCTGACTGCTGCCCGCAGGCGGCGTTTGACTCATACTCATAACTCCACAGTTATCTTCAGCTTCAAGTCCGGAAAGCATATCAGGCACAACAACAATACAATCGCTCACCCCTGCATTGTCCGGACAACTGGTAATGGCCGGAGCCATTGAATCGGTCACCTGGATGGAAGCCGTACATTCGGCTGAATTGCCCTCCCCATCGGTTACTGTCAGTGTAACTGTACTGGCGCCAATGTCGGCACAGGTATATGCCACGCTCGACGGTGAAAAAACGAGATCCGAAGGCTGGGTACAGTTGTCTGATGAATTGTCATCCAACATTGTAAACGGTACAACGACATTGCCCAAAGCATCCAGTTGTACCGTCAGACTGGCGCAGGAAGCATTCGGCGCTACCATATCCTCTACTTTCACGGTGGCTGTACAAACCGAGGAGTTGCCAGAGGCGTCATATACAGTCAGGGTAACTGTATTGTCGCCGAGATCGTCGCAGGTGAAACTTGTTGCCGAAGCTGAAAACTCGAGCAAACCCGCACCGGTGCAGTTGTCGGAAGAATTATTGTTCAATTCATACGCAGAAAATGAACCCTGACCGATAAAATCAAGCGATACCGTCAGGTTTCTGCATGCTGCCACCGGCAGTATGTCGTCCGAAACTGTGACAACAGAGGTACAGGTGGACGAATTCATGGAGGCATCTGTTACGGTGAGTGTAACGGTTTGCTGGCCAAGATCAGCACAGGTATAGCTGATACTGGCAGGTGTGAGCCCCAGACTGACGGCCGCCGTACAGTTGTCGGATGAGCTATCATTCAGCAGGGCTGTAGAAAAGGTAACCATACCCGTATTATCGGTGTATACCGTCAGGTTCTTGCATCTGGCTGCCGGGGGTGCCATGTCCTGAACAGTTACCTCTGCTGTACAGGCAGCAGTATTTCCGGACAAATCTGTCACTGTCAGGGTAATATTATTTATTCCGAGCTGCTGGCACGTATATATCGTGGTGGCCGGTGTAAATATCAGCGAACCGGCCGCCGTACAGTTGTCGGATGAGCCATTGTCAATCGAGGCGCCCGTTACAGATATCATTCCGGTGGCATCCAGCGAAACAGTCCGGTTTTTGCAACTGGCGGTCGGAGCAGTTGTATCTTCCACTTTTATTACGGACGTGCAGGTGCCCGTGTTCCCGTGTGTATCGGTAACCTGAAGGGTAACGGTGTTGTCGCCAATGTTGGAACAGCTGAACGTCAGGCCCGTTCCGCTGAACATCAGAAGACCCGCTGCAGTACAGTTGTCGGAAGAGCTGTTGTCGAGGTCGGCTGCCGGTACCGTGACACTGCCGCCAATGAGCGACCGCGTCAGGTTTTTGCACCGGGCCACCGGCGCCAGCTTGTCCTCAACAGT
>JBDLWO010000099.1:0-56686 GCA_039804245.1 Bacteroidota bacterium | reverse complement strand
AATCCGGTAGTGAAAGGCGCCGGTTGGAAGCTGACGCCTGAACAATTGGAATGTGGGAACAGAGAAAGATTGAGAATGTACATTTTTACCAAGCGCATCGAACAACTGCAGTTCATATTTGTCCGCATCTGTTCCGGATACTTCGAAGGTAACACTTGCCACCATCGGATTCGGGAAGGTTCTCACTTCCACACCTGGCTTGAATGTTTCCCTGATGTTGGTTACCACTACAAAACTGTCAAATTCACAAACTGTGTGCAGTGTTGTGTCGGTAAAACCCGGTTGGTTGAAATCAAAATAAACGGCGGCGCTGTTGAGTATCTGCGTCTCACACGGAAGATTTTGCTTCTGCGAAACGCGGAATTTTACAAATCCTTCACTTTCAGCACCGCCGCCAGGGGGGATATTGAGGTTTTTCAGGGTGAACTGGACGATACCACCACCGTACACGACAAAATCGAACGGATGGCTGCATACGCCGGGATAAACCGTAGCAGGATCCAGTGCAGCAGATAGTGTATCACGGATGATAACCTGCCGCACTGTATCAGCACCGGTATTTCTGAACTGGATTAAGTAGTCCAAATCGGTTTTTGGACTGATGTAATTATGGGCCACATCATAGCCCTTGGGATGGCCTCTCTTGAGGTAAATCGGATTGAAATCGGCATCGTTACTTTCCTGACAGTCGGTCTCCTTGAATACGTCTCCGTCATCTTCGGGGAACATGGTGTAGAAACCAAGTGAAATATCAGCATTGCTTGTATCACTGATGCATCCCTCCACGGCAGCCGTCGGATAGCTGTATCCGGGATAACCGGGGCTTTGCTGCGCAATGATGCGGAATGTACTCCCGTTTGCAGGGTGCGACCACACCACAGAATCCCGGCCGGCTCCCAACTTGAAACTGAAGTCAGGATCATTGGGCTGTGTGAGCATAATCACATCCTCGGCAATCACGTATCCGAGTGTTCCTGTCATATCAGCCCCCACGTTTGTGAGCATCATTTTGACAGAATCGTTCTCGCAAAGTGCCTGTGCGGATATGATTGATCCGTCCCACGCGGGGTTTATATCGCAAAAACTGTTGGGCGCGATAAAAGCTGTTACACAGTGTGTCTGCCCGGTAACGGTGTTGCAATCCAGAAACGCTGTGAGCGATAACTCTCCGCAATCGGCATTATTGAGGGTGCCGATATTGAAAAACACCGTGTCGCCGGAAATAGCCTGGGGCGCCAAGGAACTGCTCACGAACTGTAAACCGGGGTCGAGAATGACGGTTACCAGCGTATTAAAAGATGGTACCGTACCCGAGTTGCAATATCGGACTCTGTAAGTATTGTTGGTGCAGCGGCGCAAAACAGGGGAAGCAATGTCCACTTCATTTCTGGCACAGTCGAACTGCGTACGAACAGGAATGCTGGCATATACCGTATCAAAATAATCAGGCACATCTACCGTAATTACCTGATCGCAAGGCTTCCAGTAGGTATTGGGCGGAAACAGTACGAGGTTGTATGAACCTGTATCAACCGGTACCCGAATGTCTCCATTTGCATTGGCGACAGTATAGACAGTATCATTGGTACCTTCGAAACGCACCACCCAGTTCCTGAGTCCTGTCTCGTCCGTTTCCTTCTGGCAGTTTCCGTTGAAATCGCGGAAAACATTGGCTTCAATGTAACTGGTGAGTACCTTTCCATTTGCATCAGCCCGTATGACACAGGCATAGGATTGACCTATTGCACCAATGGTGAGTTCACTGTAACCGGCAGCAACAGCTCCCCCGCGCTGGGCGAGAATGGCATTCCCTCCTGAAAAACCGCCGTGTGAATTGCGCGCCTCCCAGATAATATTACCCTGAGGATCAGTTTTTATAATATTGAGATCTTCCAGAACGCCAGTGACCCGGTGACCGGTGAGCAACAGATCCCCGCCGGGTTCAACAGCCAGATCGTTAATATCTGTTCCATTGACGAACCGCTCCCAGACAGGAGCGGCATTGAGGCCCGGGGTGATTTTGAGAAGATAGCCCGCTCCACCCGGCACTGAATTGGAAAAACCTCCGACAACGAGGTTGCCATCCGGAGCGATCTCAACTGCACTGGCTGTTTCATCCTCCGGGGTACCATAGGTTTGCTCGCCTGCCAGAGAGCCATCTTCCTTGAGGTGCAAAATATACGCCTGCCTGTCGGCAATAGCAGTTACCTGCGATTCGCCGGCAATGAGGATATCTCCCTCGGGCGATATGGCAATACCATTTCCCTGTTTGCGATATTCATCATTACCGTAGTTGTTCAGCCACTGCAAGGTGCCCCCGGCATCCGTTTTCATCACAAAAACATTCTGCTTGTTGCCTGGCTTGTGCTGAATTCCGGTAAGAATCAGATTCCCGTCATTGAGCCTTACAATAGAAAGAGCCTCCTCAATAAGATCGTCGCCGTATGTTTTTTCCCAGATCTTTACACCGAACGGATCGGTTTTCATCAGGTATATGTCGCGCTGCAACGGACCGGAAGTACCGTCTGCATCAACATAACCGGCAACAAAAATATGGCCGTCTGTATCAACTGCCACACCCGCGCCCTCAATACGTGCAGAAGGAGCGCCTCCTGTGTAGGTGCGGCTCCACTGCAGGTTGCCATCTGCATCAATCTTGAACAGAAACAGCCGGGAGTTGGCATTGTAATAACCGGTAACGACGTAACCGCCATCAGCAGTACGGGCAATGCCCCGCGCAACGTCCTGACCACTGCCTCCATAAATGGCTTCCCAGCCCTGTGCCTGCAGACGGGACAGAGAGAGAATCATTGCAAACAGTGTGAACAAGCGTAGTGACATCTGAATAAAAGTTTTGCCGGGGCGTTTAAACCATTTGATAGTACAAAAGTGCAGGCAACTGCCTTTGGAAAGAAAGACAAAATTTCCGATTTGTTGAACAGTTTTTTCAGCCATGATGAAAAAATTTCAGGTTAAATTGTGGGTTAATGAGGATTAAAAAACAACTTTAAGCTCAAAAAAGCGTTTCAATGAAGCTCAATTTTTTACTTTTGTTGAAATAAAAGAAAATTAAACTGTATGCAAAAAAGCGTTTTGGTGGAAATTGTCACATCCCTGCAGAAAAAAGAAACAAGGGAGGTATCCAAGTGGCTGAGATCGCCCGCCCACAATCAACGTAAAGATGTGATTGATCTGTTCGATTACATGATTAAATATGCAACCGATTTTTCAGAAGCATATCAAAAGGAGCGTGCATGGAAGGCTATATACCCGAATCAGGCTTACGACGATGCGTATATGCGTCAGGTCATGTATTTTCTGCTCAAAGCTATTGAAGAATATCTGGTTTTCACAGATTTTATGAACGATCGGGTAAAATTTCAGCTTTCATTAGCAAAGTCATACCGAAAAAAAAAGCTGGAAAAAGCCTACAGACAGGCTCACCGCCTGGGCAGGGATACGCTGGAAGCCCAGCCTCTGCGAAACGACTGGTACCTGCTCAACCGGTTTTTTCTGGCTCAGGAGGAATATGAATACCTGATGAGCATCACCCAAAATGCACCTGTTAACCTGCAGGAAGCAGCCGATGCCCTGGAGAAATGGTTTCTGGAGGAAAGACTGCGTATCAGCAAGGATATGCTCGCACACCACCGTATCTATCAGAAAATCAGATATGACCACGGACTGATAGATCAGGCACTCTCCTATGTGGAAGAGAAACAGTTGATTTCAGAGCCCTCGATTGCAGTTTATTATTTCACCTATCGCGCACTGACTGATCCGGCTGAAGAGTCGCATTTCGACAAACTCGAACACCTCATTCAGCATGAAGGCAGCCGGTTTCTGCCTTCTGAAATTCGTACGCTTTACCTCGCAGCCCTGAACTATTGTGTCTCGAAGATCAATCAGGGACGTCAGGACTTTGCCAGACGCGCCTTCCTGCTCTATCGCCAGGGACTCGAAGAGCAGATTCTGCTCGAAAACAATACCGTATCCAGATATACTTTCGGAAATGCCGTAGGCGCGGCACTCAGAAACCGCGAATATCAATGGGCAGAAAAATTCATCACTGATTTCCAGCACCACCTCGATGAAAAAGAGCGCACCAGTATCGTCAACTTCAATCTTTCACGGGTTTACTTTGAGAAAAATGACTACGACAGAGCGCAGGATCTGCTCATGAAATTTGAATACGATGATATGCTGTTCAATATCATCGCCAAAACAATGTTGCTGAAGATATACTACGAGAAGGACGAGTTTGACGCATTTGAGTCGCTCCTGGAAAGTATGAGAACCTACCTGCAACGCAAGGAAGCCCTTGATCCGGCACGAAAAACAGCTTTCAAAAATATGATCAGCCTGATGAAAAAACTGCTGAGTATGAACATCTACTCAAAAGCGCAACGCGACAAATTCCGCGAAACCGTCGAAAAAACCAACCCGCTGGCCGAAAGGGAGTGGCTACTGAAACAGATTGAGTAGTTTTGCGTTTCTTTGCAGTAACTCCCCGCATCTTCGGGGAGGGTTTCTCAGTATAAACAGGTAACAAAAAAGAATAAAAACCTTGAAAAAAGGATATCAGGTAACCCTTCTCGTGCTGGTAGTACTGCTCATTGACCAGGCTACCAAATTCTACATAAAAACGAACTTTGAGTACAACGACGAAGTCCTCATTTTCGGACAGGAGTGGGCGCGCCTCCACTTCGTCGAAAATGAAGGCATGGCCTTCGGCATGACGCTCGACTGGGAGTACGGCAAGCTGACGCTGAGCCTGTTCCGTATCCTCATGGTTACTGGTCTCATATTCTGGATCAGGGCCCTGATTGCAGAAAAAATGCCCTCGGGCTTTATCATGAGCGTAGGCCTCATCACAGCCGGAGCGCTCGGAAATATTATTGACAGTGCCTTCTACGGAATGATTTTCAGTGCATCACCCTATCACGGTGGCCTGGCTGAAATGGTCCCCTGGGGAACGGGCTACGCCTCTCTCCTGTATGGAAAGGTAGTAGATATGTTCTACTTCCCCATTCACACCTGGGAGTTCTCCGATGGAGATACCTTCACCTTTTTCAGTCCGATTTTTAACGTGGCAGATGCCGCAATAACCACAGGTGTCCTGAGTATTCTTATTTTCCAGCGACATTTATTCCGCGATGGTTCCGAATCAAAGCAGGCAGAAGACACCTCAAGTGTGGAGAGTGTAACCTCCGGAGAAGCTCCTGTATCCATAGCAACCAGTGAAAGTGACGACACAAACAGCACGAGTCCGGATCAGGAAGATACCGGCAGGTCCTGATTTTTAAAATCCGCCGACAGCAGGGTATAAACAGCGGTATCGAGAAATTTACCCCGGAATTTGTAATTCTCTCTGAAATAGGCCTCTCTGACAAAGCCGCATCGCTCCAGAAGACGAATTGAGCGATCATTCCCGGGATTTACATTTGCTTCGATGGAATGCAGCCCGATATGAGAAAAGGCAAAATGCAGAACCGCGGCAAGAGCCTCGGTCATCAATCCGTTGCCTTCGCGGGTTTTACGCAACATATAACCGATCTCACCCCGGCTGTTTTTGCTGTCAATTCGCCAGATCCCGGCATAACCAAGCATCCCGGACGAGCCTTTTTCTTCCAGTACCCAGTTGTAACCTGTACCTCGCAGCGCAGCTTCCCGCATTGTTGTGATCAGTTCGGCTGCTTCTCCCGTTGTTTGCATAAGCTCTCTGTCGAGGAAATGCATTTGTCCGGGATCTGAACGAAGCTGAAAAAGCGCAACCGTGTCATCCTCCCTGAACGACCGGAGAAGCAGCCGTGATGTATGTAATTCCTCCAGCACTACTCTACAATGATCTCATCAAAGAACAGCCATGCTCCATTGCCTTCGCCTGGTGCTCCTGCAGGAATTTTCCCAAAATTGGTTCCAACAAACCTGATATAACGGCCTTTGGCGCCCGGAGTGGCCAACTCAACTGTTTCCACTGTGATACCCTGCATTTCATCCGCATTGAACTTCTGGCGGGCAACCTCCCTGAAGTCGGTGCCATTATCAGATACCGACACCACAATTTCGCGGGGCGGATAAATCCAGGCTACTTTTGCATTGGCAAAATGAGTGGTCACTTTTGAAAACTCGGCAGAAGTCCCCAGATCAATGACAGGATCCATATCCTGCCCTTCCTGAGCCACCCAGTTATTCCAGGCCTTGGGGGCACCAACGACTCCGTTTGTGAGTCCGTACTGTTCACCGCCATCGTATTTTTTGGGCTGATGAGTCATCGTATAAGGTTTCCCACTGGCCTTGTGCACCATATACTGCACCGTGCGGGTGGAGCCCACTTGTCTGGTGCGCTGGAACGCTGCTGCCTTGATGGTCACCGACTGGTTTATCTCAAAAGGGCCCCTGTATCTGGACGAATTTCCAACTGGTTCAGAACCATCAGTGGTATAGCGAATCTCAAAATCGGGCAAACCCACGTTCATACTTACCTTGCCGTTTGAGTAGGATGTGTTTACATCAAAAATAGCCTTCGAATAGTTTACGTTCAGCGCGTCCAGGCGCCGGAAATGAGTAATCATCCTTCTGCTGAAATCTGAGAAGTCCTTTCTGGCTACAGGCGACCAGGCAATTTCCGCCAGCGCACAGGTGCGCGGGAAGGCCATATATTCCAGTTTACTCTCCGTCTTGATGTATTCGGTCCAGATATTACCCTGCACCCCAAGAATCCTTTTGGCCTCTTCGGCCGAAAAATCAGCGGGTACGGGATCATAGGCATACACCTTGTCAACAGGCAGATAGCCGCCAATAGCCAGTGGCTCTGTGGCAGGGTCGCCCTGATAATAGTCGAAATATACCGCCGAGGTGGGTGTCATGATGGCATCGTGGCCGGCACGGGCTGCTGCAATGCCACCTTCAGTACCGCGCCAGCTCATGACAGTGGCCGTTGGCGCCAGTCCGCCCTCCAGGATTTCATCCCAGCCAATCAGCTTTTTCCCGTGCCTGGCCAGTATGGCCTCCGCACGACGGATAAAATAGCTTTGAAGTTCGTGTGTATCCTTTAATCCGTTATCCTTCATGCGCTGCTGGCATTTCGGACACACCTCCCAGCGCGATTTGGGACATTCATCACCACCGATGTGGACGTACTGCCCGGGGAAAAGTGCACAAACCTCATCCAGGACACCCTCAATGAACTTGAAAGTTTCATCATTGCCGGCACAGAAAACATCGTCGAAAACACCCCACTTCTGTGGCGCCTTGTATGGCCCACCCGTACAACCCAGATCGGGGTAGGCACTGAGTGCAGCCAGCGCATGACCGGGCATTTCTATTTCCGGAATAACTGTTACAAAACGCTTTTGGGCATATTCGACCACCTCACGCACCTCATCCTGGGTGTAAATACCACAATACCGGAGGCTGTCAAAACGCTGGGGCGAATCTGAATAATGGCCGACAAGCGTACCCTCGCGGCAGGCAGCCACTGTCTGCAGACGCGGGAATTTTTTGATTTCAATGCGCCACCCCTGGTCTTCTGTCAGGTGCCAGTGGAAGGTATTGATTTTCTGGGCGGCTATCACATCAATGAATTTCTTGACAAAACTGACCGGATAGAAATGACGGCCGACGTCGAGATGCATACCCCGGTAAGTAAACCGCGGCTCATCCTGAATGTAGCAGGCCGGAACAACCCAGCCACCGGACATGGCCGCTTTTTCCTGACTG
This sequence comes from Bacteroidota bacterium, assembly GCA_039804245.1. Classification (GTDB taxonomy): domain Bacteria; phylum Bacteroidota; class Bacteroidia; order Chitinophagales; family Saprospiraceae; genus M3007. The sequence goes on along the minus strand of JBDLWO010000099.1, from coordinate 48,964 downwards.
TATATCTCCACTGGCAGTATCTGTCGCAAACTCTGTACCGCGTAAAACGCTCCCGCAGCTGTGCGCGCACGTATGACAACGTTTACCGGACTGACCTCCAGTTTGTAACCTTCCGGATGTTGAATCTCTTCATCTCTGATCAGGTAAATACCGTTTTCGTCCGGACTCTTTGGCGCCTTGTTGTATGTCTGGACGGGCAGTTTATAACCGGTGGCGGGTGCAAGAGACAATATCAGATATTCAGTGGCAACCGCCCATTCCTGATCATTTTTTGGGGAAAACACCTTCGTTTTGGGTGTTAATGTAAATGAACCCTCTTTGGGCAGTATTGCTACAGGTTTCGGGATGATCTGGAAAACCTGCGCCGTCTGGCTGAAAGCAGCCAAAGGAAGGAGTAACACTAATATCAGATTCCGGATTTTCATGCGAATGATGGATTTTGAGTGCAAGGTAAATTTACATTGGCCAATATTCCAAATATCAGGCCACAACATCAGAATCAGTGTTTTTCCGATACATACAATATGGTGTCAAGAACGGGCCGACTGGCCAGCGATATGTCGGCAAACAAACTTCCATACACCGTGTGCGGATAGTGCAGACTGTCATAGCCAAACGCAATGAGCCAGTGGCGGCCCTCCGGAACAGGCTCAACACAACCTCTCGCATCACTTCCGGTGTTGAACACAGCATCGAAATACGAAGGCGGATTTTCATATCCCGGGAAAGTATCCGCATTAAACTTAACATACACTACAGCCGCCGGAATGGGCTGTCCGTGATGCGACGTTTTCACACAGATTTTTGTCGGCAACGGAATTTCATCAGGCGCGGCCGGACGACAACCACCCATAAACAGGGCTGACGTTAACAGAAATACAATTGCACGCATAACAGGCGAAGGTTAATTTTTTCAGGAAACAAAGCTAAACTTAATTTGATTTCAATATACCAATAAACTTCCGCTATTTTTGTATCGCTCTAACCAAAATACCCGAGCCGGCCGGATCTGCGATCTGTTGTCGGTTCGGGGTTGGTTGATATTTGTCAAAATAAAATCTCATGCCGAAAACTTTAGCCCAACCAGATTCCGGCGGATCCACCACTCAGCCGCCCATTCCCGACAACAGGATTGTAACACTCGATGAGTTCATTATCCGTTCTGAAAAAGACTTTGAATATGCTACGGGCGAACTGACCGGGCTGCTTCGCGATATCGGCGTGGCTGCCAAAATTATCAACCGGGAAGTCAACAAAGCCGGGCTGGTCAATATTCTGGGCGTATCCAGCGGGAATGAGAATCAGAGTGGCGATGTACAGCAGAAACTCGATGTTTATGCCAATGAACGCCTGATAGAATGCCTGCAAAACTCCGGTGAATGTTGCGCTGTTGCTTCCGAAGAAAACGACGACATCATTGCGGTGCCGGGAGTGGGTTACAAACCCAATCATTATGTTGTTCTCTTTGATCCGCTCGATGGGTCGTCCAACATTGATGTCAACGTATCAGTTGGAACTATTTTTGCCATTTACAGAAGGATAAGCGACCCATCCGGACCACCCTTGCGGGAGGATTTCCTTCAACCGGGCAAGCGTCAGGTAGCTGCGGGGTATGTATTGTATGGCACATCCACCATTTTGGTATATACTACCGGACGCGGGGTGAACGGTTTTACGCTCGATCCGAGTATCGGTGAGTTTTGCCTGAGCCACCGGAACATGAGAATTCCTCAAAACGGCCAGAACTATTCTGTCAATCAGGGCTACTACTCCAAGTTTGATCTGGAAATGCGCCGATACATAGATCACTGCTCCGATCAGAACTACGGCCTCCGATATATTGGGAGTATGGTGAGCGATATTCACCGGATTCTGATTCACGGTGGCATTTTTCTGTATCCGAGTACCCGCAAGTACCCGGGAGGCAAACTTCGGTTGCTGTATGAATGTAACCCACTGGCCATGATCATTGAACAGGCCGGTGGCAAGGCGATCAATACCAGCCTGAAACGCGTACTGGAAATAACCCCCGACGAACTTCACCAGCGCTCCACTATTGCGCTGGGCTCTCCGGCTATGGTGGATGAACTGAAAGCGTTTATCGAACGATATTCAGCACTTCCCATGTGAGCAATCATGAACAAAGGAGTGTTTCTGGCGTTCATTTGTGCATGCCGATAAGTATTCTGTTTTTTCCGCTGCTGATGGCGTACTCTGCGCCTGCCGAATTGAAAATCACTTTTGCCAACCTCAAGGAAGCCAGAGGTCAGCTATATGTGGCTGTATATGCCGCTGAACCGGATTTCCTGAAAACGGAAAGGGTATATGCGAAACAGATAGTGCCTGTGAAACAGCCCGGCAATCTTGAAATATCCTTTGCACTGCCACCGGGAAATTACGCGATCAGTTGTTTCCATGACGTTAACGGCAACGGAGAACTGGACACCAATATGGTTGGTATCCCGTCAGAGCCCTATGGTTTCTCCAATAATGCGAGACCTCGCTTCAGACCGCCATACTGGTCAGAAGCAACCCTGGGCATATCGGGGCCGGCACAACACCTGGTCAGGCTCGATACCTGGTAGCCTATTTCCGTCTGGTATCAATAATATACTGTATTTTCCATCCGTCGGCGGTACGTACCAGCTGGAACGAGTTGGTACCCGCATGTGAAACTTCGCCATTCAGATAAAAAGAATAGGGAGCCCATACGCTGGCGAGCGACTCCTCCACCATTACCTTTCCAAATGTAATCCGCTCTTCAATTTTATTTTTTCTGGGAGCGCCGATGAGCGACACAAACTCCGTAAAACTGTCGGTTTTTACCATTTTCACAGCGCCGGAACTGTCGGTTTTACAAGTCTGCAGGATCATATTGTTCATACAGGCGCTCTTCAGCAACACAGTATCTCCTCTGTTCATTCCCTCGAAAAAGCGGCTAACCACCTCTTTTACCTCGTATTCCTGTGACTGGGCTACAACTTGTTGCGTCATCCAGAGGAGGCATACTGCCAGAATAGTACGTGATATTCTCATTGAAAAAGTATTTTTGCCGAAAATCGGATTTTGAGACTGTTCAGGTTCCTGTTGCAAAAGTGGCCGAATTAGCCGGACAGGAACAATAAAACAACGGTTTTGACATAATTTTAACCGGATTACACAGATGGAAGAAAAATTTGAGGAGGTCATACAGTCTGACAAACCGGTACTGGTTGATTTTTTTGCCACCTGGTGCGGTCCGTGCCGGGCGATGTCACCCGTACTTTCAGAACTCCGGGCAAAACTGGGCGACCGGGTTACCATTCTCGAAATAGATGTTGATCAGTACACCGATCTGGCTGTGAAAATGAAGGTCATGGGGGTTCCCACATTTATGATATACAGGAACGGGCGTCAACTCTGGTCAGATGCAGGAACTTTTACCTTCGAAACCCTGAAAAAAAACATTGAAAATGCTGAAAATCAATAGCTTGAAACTCATCTTGATCTTCAGTGTCATGATTTGCTCCTGCAGCGAAGAGACTCCTGATACCGGAGCAAAATCCCTCCCTGAAAGAAAGCGGGAAGCGGCCGTTGTACGGGACACCACTCCGAAACCGTCTGCAGCTCCGGAAAAAACGGCCCCGCCTGCAAAACCTGCGCTTGACAGAGACTATCTGATGGGAAAGTTCAATCCGTCTGAGCATCCGGATTTTGTGGCAGTAAAAGCGCCCTACACCGACAGGCCGGGCATGATGCTGCGCCGGGAGACCTACGAAGCCTTCAGGGAGATGTGGGAAGCGGCCAAAAAAGAGGGGGTTGAGCTGAATATCAAGTCGTCGACCAGAAACTTTCAGCAGCAAAAAGCGATCTGGGACGGCAAATGGAAAAAATATGCAAAAGAGAAACCCGGTACGAAAGAACGCGCACTGAAGATACTGGAATACTCCGCCATGCCCGGCGCATCACGTCATCACTGGGGCACCGATGTGGATCTGAACGATCTGAACAATACCTCCATGGAATCAGGGGGAAAGTATAAAAAGGTGTATGACTGGCTTGCCGCACATGCTCACGAGTATGGGTTCTGCCAGCCTTACACAGCAGGCCGGACGGCGGGCTACCAAGAAGAGAAATGGCACTGGAGCTATACGCCCCTCAGCCAGGGCTATACCGAGCGATTCCGGGAGCTGATCACCGACGAGGATTTCAGCGGATTTTCGGGGGCTTCATCTGCTGCAGAAATAAAAGTAGTGAAAAACTACGTACTGGGTATCAATGAAAAGTGTCGGTGATATCAATTTTTTTCGGCCAGTTCGAGCCAGCGCATTTCTTTTGTTTCCAGCATTTCCTGCAATTCTCCGAGTTCCTTCGACAGTTTGGCAATGGCATCCGGAGGCAGAGATGCATCATTGAATGATTCCATTACCACACGTTTGCGCTCCTCTCCGGCGGCAATTTCCCGCTCCAGCTTTCGCATTTCATTTTTTTCAGTGTTGGTCAGTCCGACTTTGGGTGCGGCGGGTGCAGCAGCCTGACTTTTTTCGGTACCGGATTTATCGGTTGAAACCTGCTCAGCCCTTTTCAGCGCGCGGTATTCGGCATAAGTACCGTTGAAATCGCGGATTTTTCCGCCTCCTTCGAACACAAAGAGATGATCTACAAGCCGATCCATGAAATAGCGGTCGTGCGTTACCACGACCAGTACACCCGGGTAATCTTCGAGAAAATCCTCCAGAACCTGTAATGTGAGTACATCGAGGTCATTGGTTGGCTCGTCGAGAATAAGAAAATTGGGATTTTTCATCAGGACAGTGAGCAGATAGAGGCGGCGGCGTTCGCCACCGCTGAGCTGACTCACATACACCTGCTGCTGCCCGCGCGAGAACAGAAAACGTTCAAGCATCTGGGCGGCAGAGAGCTCCTTGCCCTTTTCCAGCGGGATGTAGTCGGCAATATCGCGCACCACATCAATCACCCGTTTATCTTCCGACATCCGGATACCCTCCTGCTTGTAGTGGCCAAAGGTGACCGTGTCTCCCACCACCACCTTGCCGGTATCCGGCTCAAGCATATCGGTAATTATATCCAGAAAAGTTGATTTGCCGGCGCCGTTTTGGCCGACTATGCCCAGTCTTTCCTTTCTTTTGAATTTGTACGAGAAATTGTCGATAATACGCTTGTGTCCGAACGTCTTGCTGATGTTGTGCAGTTCGACAATTTTTCCACCCAGCCATGTTTCCTTGATCGCGAGCCTCATTTCCTCGGGCTTTTTCTTCAGCGAGTCGATAACATCCTTTTTTTCATAATAGGCATCCACACGGGCCTTGGCCTTGGTAGTTCGTGCCTGGGGCGACCGGCGTACCCAGTCAAGTTCCCGTTTCAGGAGTTTGTTCTGGCGATCATAGGTAACCGCCTCAACTTCTTCCCGGGTTGCCTTTTTCTCCAGATAATCGGCATAAGATCCGGAGTATCTGCGAATAACTCCACCTTCCAGTTCGATGATACTGTCGCAGACATTTTCAAGAAAGTAACGATCGTGCGTCACCATGAAAAGCGTCAGATTGGGCGATTGCAGGTATTCCTCGATCCATTCGATCATTTCGATATCGAGGTGGTTGGTGGGCTCATCGAGAATGAGAAAGTCCGGTTCGTCGAGCAGGATTTTTACCAGTGCCAGTCGCTTCTGCTGTCCGCCGGAGAGCGTATTTACCTTTTGTTCAAAATCGTCGAGTCGAAACCGGAACAGAAGTTCTTTGACTTTGGCTTCAAAGGACCAGGCGTTCTGCATATCCATTTCCGCCATGGCCTCCTGAAGTTCTTCCGCCTTTTCCGGATGAGCGAGTGCCTTTTCATAGCGTTTGACTATCCTGACCAACGGATTTGCCGGGTCGAGTACAGCTGACAGCACATCGAGTTCGGGGTGAAACCGGGGCTCCTGATCAAGCCAGCCGATTCTGATATCTTTACGCAGAATAATTTTGGCGCGTTCACCTTCAGAGCCTTCGAGACCGGCGATTACGCGCATGAGTGTCGTTTTACCTGTTCCGTTTTTGGCGATGAGACCGATTTTTTGGCCCTTGTCTATGTACAGACTGAGATTTTGGAACAAAACTTTTTCACCATAACTTTTGGTGATATTCTCGAGTGTAAGGAAATTCATAATTTGCGATTGGATGTGCGAAGGTAGGGGATTTCCGGGCAGCAGGCGGCATATTAAATAATATAAGGGGGAAACCGTATATTTGGGTCATTCCGGGGCAATAAACGTGTTTTGGAGGCTTGTATGAAGACCTATAGTGTATTGTGGAGGTATTTACTCCCCTTTCTGAGCTGGTTTGCAGGAATGATTCTGCTCACTATTCTGATTGATTTCATCCTGCACAAGCTGGGCCTGCAATCGGCAGGACTGTATTTGGGCTATACAGGCACAATGGCTATATTAATATCCTTTGTTTATTCTTTACGCAAACGACGCTTTATCAGGTCTGGTTCCCCCAGGCGATATCTGGAGTTTCATGAGTACACTGCCTGGGCTGGCTCTGTGATGATACTTGTACACGCCGGTGTGCACTTTAATTCGCAACTGGCGTGGCTTGCAGTAGTCATGCTTCTTGTAAATGTGGCGAGCGGGCTTACGGGCAAGTTTCTGCTCAGGGAATCGGCGGAAGTTCTGCAGTTGTCGAGGAAAGAGCTGATTGATCAGGGGATCAGTGCGGAAGAAGCCGACAGGCAGTTATTTTTTGACTCGTTGATAGTAGGAGCCATGCGCAAGTGGCGTGAAATTCACCTGCCAATTGCATTAATTTTCGGCATACTGGCAGTGCTTCATATTTTCACCGAAATGATGTTTGCCAAATGAAATACCTAATTGTTTCGACGATTATTAGTGGTGTTGTGATGTTGATATGGCTATTCCCGCACACCATGCTGAGTCCTGGTGAACTTTTACAGGGGCACCAGTCACTGAATAACGACTGTTTTGCCTGCCACACACCGTTCGGAGGGCTTCCTGACAGCAAATGCGTATCATGCCATACACCGGCAGATATAGAACAGAATGAAAGCGTACATTTTCATGAAAAATTTGTGAATATTTCATGTGTTTCGTGCCACGCAGATCATTTGGGAATGGCATCTGCATCAGATAATTTCAAGCATAATATAATCCCCGGCAATCTTCTATCAGACTGTTTTATGTGTCATCAGCGCCCCGAAGACTACCTGCATCACAGAGTAACTGCCAGTTGCTCCGCCTGCCATGGAACTGACGACTGGAAGGGTGCCGTTTTCAACCATAATCAATTGTCAGCCGGAGACCTGAATACCTGTATATCCTGCCATCAGAAGCCATCTGATAAACTGCATGCATCGCAAACGATGAATTGCGACAGATGCCATTCAACAGATCAATGGTCGCCTGCCACATTTGAACATGCTGATTATTTTGTACTTGACAGCGACCATAATATTTCCTGTGATATATGTCACGTCGGTAATGACTATGAGTCATACACCTGCTATGGTTGCCACGAACACAACAGGGCAGATATACTGAACGAACATCGGGAAGAAGGCATTTCAAACATAAAAGACTGCGTAAGATGCCATAAAAGTCCGGACGAAACCGGCGAAGAAGACGGCGAAAGACACAGCAAAAAAGGCATACAGCGCGACGATGAAGACTGATTTTGACAGATTGTGTGAAACATTATTAAAAATCACAAAAAATACTCTATAATTTTGCTATACTATACTTTTTATTGACTTTTGTACCGAAAACGACGATTTTGTTTTCCATCCAGTATGCCGGATTATTACCGACAGAAAACACTCATTCAAATTTAATTCGTATGTTTCAAAAACAAATCAAATCGTACCTTCTGCTGGCTGCTGCCCTTTTGTTTTGGGGCAGTGCTGCCATAGCGCAGCGGCAAATCAGCGGCAGGGTAACTGATGCCGAGACTGGCGACCCACTCATCGGCGCCAGCGTCATCGTAACGGGCACTACAGTTGGCTCAATAGCTGATGTACAGGGCAATTTCCGCCTTGCACTTCCGGCTGATGCCAAATCTATTCGTGTAACTTATACAGGTTATGCGGAACAGACGATTGATCTTGGAGCAAGTGCTACCTATGAGGTCAAACTGCTTCCGGGTGTGGCACTCACCGAAACTGTTATTATCGGCTATGGTCGTGTAAAAAGAGAAGACCTGACTGGTTCGGTAGTGGCCGTTACGCCGAAAGAGTTCAACAAGGGAGCTATCACAGGCCCGCAGGAACTGCTGGCAGGTAAAGTGGCTGGTGTACAGGTTACCACCGGAGCTGATCCGGGCGGTGGCGCCACCATCCGGATTCGCGGCGGTTCTTCACTGAGTGCCACCAATGACCCGCTGATTGTTATTGACGGCGTACCTGTAGCCAACGACGATATCGCGGGTGCGCGCAACGTGCTCAACGTTGTGAACCCGAATGATGTGGAAAGTATTACCGTACTGAAAGATGCCTCCGCCACCGCCATCTATGGTTCGCGCGCATCCAACGGTGTTATCATGATTACCACCAAAAAAGGAAACTCCAAAAAGGAACTTCGCACTGAGTATAACGGTAGTGTGGCTTTCAGCAATATCGTGCAGACTGCCGATGTGCTCTCGGCTGATGAATACCGCGACCTCATTTTCACCCGTTTCGGCGAAAATCACCCGGCTCGTGCACTGCTCGGAAATGCGAATACAGACTGGCAGAGCGAAATCTACCAGACCGGCGTCATGCAGGATCACAACCTGTCGCTTGCCGGAGGTATCGGCAAGGTTCCATTTCGTATATCCTGGGGTCTCACCGACCGCGATGGTATCCTGAAAACGGATAATTTCAATCGTCTGACGACGGCTGTGAACATGAACCCGACCTTCCTCAACGACATGCTGCAGGTGAATGTCAACTTCAAGGCGATGTCTGACAAGAACCACTTCGCTGATCGCGGCGCTATCGGATCTGCCTTCCAGTTCGATCCAACCCAGCCTACCACCGTGACAGATGGCCCTTACGGAGGTTATTACACCTGGCTGAATAACGACGGCAACCCGAATACGCTGGCTACTGCCAACCCGCTGGCTCTGCTCTACATGAAAAACGATGAGTCACAGGTAAGCCGCTATCTGCTCAATGCCTCCGCTGATTACCGTTTCTGGTTCCTTCCGGCATTGCATGCCAATCTGAATGTAGGTTACGACCGTTCTTACGGTTCAGGATCTGTATTCATTCCTGAAAATGCGGCGTTTGCCTTCTCAACAGGTGGCCGCGATGAAGTTTACAACCAGACCAAGCGCAACAAGCTGATCGAGTTTTATCTGAATTATGCCAAACAATTCGGCAAAAACAACCTTGATGTAATGGGGGGCTACTCCTGGCAGCATTTTTACCGCAATAACTACGCCTTTGCTACCAATGTGAATAAAACCCAGGTACTTCGCCCGGCGGACAGCACACCCAGGGAATACTATCTGCTCTCGCTGTTCGGACGTCTGAACTACTCCTATAATGATCGGGTATTCCTGACCGGCTCTGTCCGCCGTGACGGGACATCCCGTTTCTCTGAAGACAACCGCTGGGGTCTGTTTCCGGCCGCTGCACTTGCTGTCAAGGCCGTTGACCGCCCGAATGCCACTTTCTCCAGCATGAAACTTCGTCTGGGCTATGGTGTAACCGGTCAGCAGGATATCAACAGCGATTACTACCCGTATCTGGCGCGTTATCTGGCCAGCACACCAACTGCTCAATACCAGCTCGGTAACCAGTTCATCCAGACACTGCGTCCGGAGGGCTACGATGCCAATATCAAATGGGAGGAAACTACCACCTACAATGCAGCTGTTGACTACGGTTTCTGGGGAAATCGTGTAACCGGCGCCATCGAGGTTTATCTGCGCAAAACAAAAGACCTGATCAACTACATTCCGGTAGCTGCGGGTACCAACCTCACCAACTTCATCAATACGAATGTTGGTGATCTTGAAAACCGTGGTATCGAGTTTTCCCTGAACACAACTCCGTGGCAGAGCGACAAGGGAAGCTGGACCTTCGGATTTAACGTGGCGTACAACCAGAACAAAATCACCCGCCTGACCAAAACGGAAGACCCCAATTATCAGGGCGTGAACGTGGGCGGTATTGCAGGTGGCGTGGGCAATACTATTCAAATCCACAGCGTAGGATACCCGGCCAACTCATTCTTTGTTTATGAGCAGGTTTATGATGCACAGGGAACACCTATCGAAGGACTGTATGTTGACCGGAACGGCGATGGCAAACTTACACCAGACGATCGCTACCGCTACAGAAACCCGGCTCCAAACTACCTGATAGGTTTCACTACCGGCCTGAATATCGGAAAATTCGATTTCTCTGCTGCAGGACGTGCCAATCTGGGCAATTACATCTACAACAACAACCTTTCGAACAACGCTTACTACAACCAGCTCTACGGAAGTACCAACGTGCTGCGCAACGTGCTGTCATCCACATCGTCCATTGATTTTAGTGTACCACAGTATTTCTCTGACCACTTTATAAGCGATGCATCGTTCTTCCGCGTGGACCACGTGACTGCCGGCTACACCTTTAACATAGGCCGCCGTATTCAGTCGCTGCGCCTGTCTGCTACGGTACAAAACCCGCTGCTGATTACCAACTACGACGGACTTGATCCGGAAGTGTTCGGTGGCATTGACAACAACGTTTACCCACGCGCTCGCACGTTCCTCCTCGGGCTGCGCGCTAACTTCTAATTCTAAACGACGAAATATATGAAACTGCTCACATTCAAAAACATGCTCTTCGTGGCCGCACTTTCCCTGACGGCCGTGTCGTGCTTCAAAGATCTGAACACTGTTCCGATTGATCCGGACGAGATCACTTCAGCGGCAGTGTATGAAAATCCGGCCGCCTACAAGCAGGTGTTGTCCAAACTGTACGCAGGCCTGGCTGTCAGCGGACAGGAAGGCCCTGCAGGCCGCCCGGATATCGCAGGTATTGACGAGGGCTTCTCGACCTATCTGCGTCAGTACTGGAAAGCCCAGGAATTGCCTACCGATGAAGCGGTAATCGCCTGGAATGACGGCACTATTCAGGACTACCACCAGCAGGACTGGGATGCCAACAACGAGTTTGTTACAGCCATGTACAACAGGATCTATTACCAGATTTCCCTGTGCAATGAGTACCTGCGCGAAACAACGGTAGAAAAACTCGACAGCCGCGGCGCCGATGCTGCCCTGAAGGCCGAAGTGGCCCAGTACCGCGCCGAAGCCCGCTTCCTGCGCGCACTCAGCTACTGGCATGCACTCGATTTGTTCCGCAATGTACCTTTTGTAACCGAAAATGACAAGGTAGGCTCCTTCTTCCCGGTACAGTACAATGCAGAACAGCTCTCCGACTTCATCGAATCAGAACTGAAAGATATCGAGGGAAGTCTGGCTGCGCCCCGTCAGAATGAGTACGGTCGCGCCGACAAGGCAGCGGCCTGGACGCTGCTCGCCAAACTGTATCTGAACTCGGAGGTTTACAGCGGACGCAATCGCTACAGCGACTGCAGCGCTTACTGCCAGAAGGTAATTGATGCAGGTTACACGCTGCACCCGGAGTACACCCATCTGTTCATGGCCGACAACCAGAATGCATCCGGTATCATTTTCCCGGTTCTGTTCGACGGACTGAAAACCCAAACCTGGGGTGGAATGACCTTCCTCGTGCATGCAGGCGTGGGCGGAAGCATGAAGGCATCCGACTTCGGTATTGATGGTGGCTGGGGTGGCATTCGTACAACCAGCGCACTGATTAACAAATTCACCGCCGCAGGGGTCGAATCTGTAGTGGTGGCGCCTACAGAGGGCAACACCGCCAGTTACCAGAAAATATACGTTCCCGGAAACTATCAGGGATGGAACCCCGCAGGTGCTGCCAATCTGACCTCTCCTGCAGGAAACAATACCTACGAGGGGTATATTTACTTCCCGGAAGACAATTCACCGTTCAAATTCACCCTCGGCCCCGACTGGAACAACAACTTCGGTGACAACGGTGCAGATGGTACACTTGACCAGAACGGAGCAAATATTTCCGCACCAACCACCGGATTCTACAAAATCAATGTGGATATGACCAATCTGACCTACACACTGCAAAAAACAGAGTGGGGTCTCATCGGTGATGCCACAGCAGGCGGCTGGGGAGAAGATCAGAATATGGCGTATAACTCCACGTCAGGCGCCTGGGAAATCACCGCCAAACTGGAAGGCGGAAAGGATGTAAAATTCCGTGCCAACGATGACTGGGCATTGAACTATGGCGACGACAGCGCCAATGCAACGCTGGAGCAGAACGGCGCCAATATCAAAATCCCGTCCAGTGGCACTTACCAGATCAAACTGTATCTGGACAAACCCGACTACACGTACTCCATCGAAAAACTCTCGCTGGATGGCCGCGCACTGTTCTACACCGATGGCCAGTCGCTTGAAATTGCTGATATATCCCAATTCACAGAGGGTTATGCACTTACCAAGTACAGGAACGTTACATCAGGAGGCGCTGCCGGATCACACCCGACCTTTGTTGACAACGATTTCCCGCTCTTCCGTATTGAGGACGTACTGTTGATGAAAGCAGAGGCGTTGCTTCGCAGCGGTGGCTCGGCTTCTGAAGCCGCACAACTGGTGAACTCTGTACGTCAGCGCGCTTATGGAGGCGGTACTGCAGCCAATGTAGCAGCCGGCGACCTCAATCTTGATTTTATTCTTGATGAGCGCGCCCGCGAGCTGTACTGGGAAGGACATCGCAGAACAGATCTGGTTCGTTTCGGCAAATTCAGCGAGACAAGCTATCTGTGGCCATGGAAAGGTGGCGTAAAAGAGGGCGTTTCCACATCAAAACACCTCGATATCTACCCTATTCCGGCATCAGACCGCGGCGCAAACCCGAATCTGCAACAAAATCCGGGATACTAATTTTTCAAACTCCGTCCGGATTGACGGGAGTGTCGCTGTCGCATTGCTCCCGTCAATCCGGAAAAAATATCGCAAAACATGAAAAAATTTCTTGGTTTCATATTTGGTACAGCCCTCCTGCTCTCGGCATGCTCTGAGCAAACCAAGGATCCTGTACTTCAGTTGGGTGCAGCACCCGCCATTACAGCTCCCGCTGCCAGCAGCGCCTTTACGCTTACCGAGAGCAAGGCCAATGAGACATTCTCTGTTTTTACCTGGACAGCTGCTTCCTACGGTTTTGATGCTGCTGTCAGCTACACACTCGAACTCGACAAGGCGGGCAACAACTTTGCCGATCCTGTGGTAGTGGGAACTGTGAACGCACTCACGCTGGACGGAATTACCAACGGGAAAATCAACAATATCCTGCTTTCCAAAGGTCTTCCTGCTGACGAAGCATCCAACATTGAGTTTCGCCTCGCAGCGAAGGTAAATCCTGATGTAGAAGTTGTTTATTCGGCGCCTGTTTCTGTTCGAATCACTCCTTATCCGGTTATCATCGTATATCCGCAACTGCAGGTGCCCGGCAGCTACCAGGGATGGAATCCCGGCGATAACAATACCATTATTTTCTCGGCCCGCAGTGATGAGAAGTATGAAGGTTATATCTACTTCGCCAACCCGAACGAGAAGTACAAGTTTACCAAAGGACCAAGCTGGGCCAATAACTGGGGAGATAACGGTCTCGATGGTACCCTTGAAAAAGACGGTGCTGATATTCCGCTGGCCGATGCCGGTCTGTACAAACTCAATGTTGACCTCAACGCACTCACGCACAGCAATCTCAAAACCAGCTGGAGCATGATTGGAACAGCTGTAGGTGGCTGGGATGTGGACAAGGGCCTGACGTACGACCCGGCTACACGCAAGCTGACCGCTACACTGGATCTCGCTCAGGGAGAAATGAAGTTCCGCGCCAACAACGACTGGGGTATCAACCTCGGCGACGACGATGCGAACCGCTCACTGGAGTATGGAGGCGCCAATATCGCAGTAACCGAAAGTGGTAACTACACCATCGAACTGAACCTCGGCAATGCAGTTTATACCTATAAACTGACGAAAAACTGAGTTTCATGTCAGAAAATATAACAAACCGGGGGGCTGCCATTGGCAGCCCTCTTTCGTCTGGGGTAACCTCCGGACGATTGCCGGGACTTGAATCTCTCAGGGGTATATCGGCTCTGTTATTGGTTGTTTTTCATATACGATACATACCAACTCTGGAAGCGCCCGCCTTTTTGGAAAGCATAATCGTTCGTTTTGGGTCAGGTGTACCACTATTCTATGCTATCAGTGCGTTTTCACTTATGCATGGCTATGAGAAATGCCTTGATGAGAAGGGGGGACTTGCAAAATTCTTCAAGCGACGCTTTTTCCGAATTTCACCTCTCTTCTATTTCATGCTCTTTATTTGGTTGCTGATTAACAAGCTATATTTCCACGCTAACATTGATTTTCGTTCAGTATTTTTAAGCGTAACCTACAGTTTTGGTATGTTTCCTGGTCAGCATGAAGGTATTGTATGGGGAAGTTGGTCTGTCGGAACAGAGTGGATTTTCTATGCCATTTTCCCTCTTCTTCTCACTATTGCCAGCACCTGGAAGAGTGCTGTTGCTTTATTCATTATCAGCCTGGTAATTTCTGTAAATACGCCCTCTTTACTCACAGGAATTCAGACGGCAGCTCCTTCTTTCTCATACATGTGTTTTCCGAACCATCTCGTTTTTTTCAGTTCGGGTATTCTTGCATACCGCATTGTTTACCCTGGGAACGGTTCAGGAGCAGAATGGGTAAATAATTCTAAAGCCTGGATTCCATGGGCAATCGCTACGGGTAGTCTGGTATGGCTTATAATCGGGTGGAAAGAACCCGGCAGTATATATATAGCCCAACGCAACCTTGGCTTACAATGGTTAGCGGGCGCATGGTGTTTACTACTTGTGGGCACTTCAACGGGTCTGCCATGGGTTCTTGACAATAATTTTTTCAGGAAAGCCGGTCAGTTAAGCTTTGGTCTTTATCTCACAAATCCACCGATTATTTTCGCGATGTCAGAGGTCGGATTTTTCAGGAGTATTTATGCTGCATTTCCCGACAAATGGATGGCTTTCACACTATGCTGCGCAGTATGCATTGTGCTGGTTTGGATCACAGCATACCTGACATTCAGATTTATTGAAAAACCGGGAATAAAACTCGGAGAGCGATTCATCAATCCGGTAAATTAATGATATCTTTCACCAAAAGGCAGATTTCAATGTTGAACTTATTCGCCAAATCAGATCTCCAGACTGAACGTCAGATTCAGCCAGTACACCAATCAAACGCATTATTTGAAAACGAGGGTACATGCCCCTGCTGTGATCAGGCAACCAGGTTCGTGGCCTGTAATACATGGTACCGTGACCACTATCTGTGCGCCTCCTGCGGGTGTATCCCCAGAGAGCGTGCACTCATGTACTGCATTGAGCAGTTTTATCCGGCATGGCGCGATGCCTTAATACACGAATCATCTTCCTGTGGGCGGGGTGCGTCGTATAAACTTCAAAAGTTTGCCCCGGGATACACAGGATCCCAGTATTTCCCGGCTGTACCAGGCGGCAGTATCCACAACGGCTGGAGATCTGAAAACCTTGAGCAGCTTACATTCCCCGATTCCAGTATTGATCTTCACATAACACAGGATGTCATGGAGCACGTATTTGATCCGGCAGCTGTTTTCAGAGAAATAGCACGAACTCTCCGCCCGGGAGGAATGCATATTTTTACGACTCCCCTCGTAAACAAGGGTAACCCGAGCGAAGTTTGCGCAAGAATCAGTCAGGAAGGTCATGTAGAACATCTTCGGGAGCCGGAATATCATGGGAATCCGGTATCAGGTGATGGTTCTCTTGTTACTTACCGCTGGGGCTACGATATATGTGAGTTTATTTTCCGGTCGAGTGGACTATTTACAGAAATGATATATCTGGACATGCCCGAAAATGGAATCCGCGCAGAGTTTATTGAGGTCCTTATTACAAGAAAACCAATTGGGACTGATCACAAAAAGACGTGAAAAGCGACGTGATTGAAGAAGTTATTGAATAACAGGAAGCCGACCAATAACGTACAAATCCTGGTGACCCCACCAATAACCAGGTCGTATGATCCGGGGATACGCTTCGGGAAGATATTTCCCGATCTGTTGCATCACAAAGGGGATAGTTACTATTGTCTGGCCATAGTCACTGGTAGAAAGATCCCCCTGCTCACTTGCCGCCCAGTACCAGATACCAGAATCAGGGATAGCGGGGTTATTAAAGTGATGCCTGCTGTCAATACCATGTGTTGTAAAAGCCAGAAAGCCCGCATCATCAACACACTCCCAAAGAGTTCTGAGCCATCTGGACCAGGTATCGGGTGGCATATGCGAGAAGAAAGACAGTGCAAATACCAGCCTGAACTTTCGATGCCGGGGGAAATCATCGGGGGATGTAGTTGACTGAAGCACTTCTACTCCGAAATTTTCGGCATTAAAGGCATTTGCTTCCACATGAATATCGGAAGACACTATTTGCCAGGACGACATAACGGCAGGAAGATGGCGCGTTACACAACCATACCCGGAGGCAAACTCCAGCATGGAAAACCCATGTTCTCCAAACAATCCCAATTCATCAGAAACCAGGCGTGACAACTGCTTTGCAGACTTTCTTGCATCCTGGAAGTAATATGACAGGGCACTATCCTGGTTAGTAAAAGCAGGATTTTCCAAAAGGAAACGGAGTATATAGTCCTTCTCGTGCAAGGCTGCATTTACACCCAGTACTGCTGCCTCGGAACGTGCATGGGCAAGCAACTCTTCTGATATTTCAATCATTGATTTAGTCCAGAGACTGGTTGGCTACTTTGGCAGCCTCCACCATTTCCTGATATTCCCTGGGGGTCAGATTATCCATACAGAAGTTAATCGGATTGATGGGGTTACCGCGATAGTGAACCTCATAATGAAGGTGAGGGGCTGTGGAAAGACCCGTGTCGCCTACTTCTCCGATTTTTTGTCCCTTGGTAACCTTCTGGCCGGGACGAACATTAATTCGGTTCATGTGGCCGTACAGTGTCACGTAGCCAAAACCATGGCTTATTTTGACACAATTACCGTATCCCTGATGCCAGCCGGTTTCAGTAACCACCCCATCACCGGGTGCCTGGATGGCAGTACCCACGCGAGCCGGGAAATCCAGTCCGGCATGGAATTTACGGATTTTATAAACAGGGTGAATTCTGTATCCGAATCCGGAGAGCGTACCAATTGTTTTTTGGAGCTTATCCTCTCTCACAGGTTTTACGCTGGGGATAGAAGCCAGCATATCGGTCTTGCTCTTGGCCAGTGACTGTATGGTATCGAGCGATTTGCTCTGCATCACGAGCTGCCTGCTAAGGAAATCTATTCTGGTAAGTGCTTCACTTACTGCTGCCCCCCCAAACTTGAAGGCGTCAACTTCAGGATGAGCAGTGTGGCCTCCCGTTCCGGCCTCCCATATATCTTTGTCAATAGGATCCATACCAAAGACCATACGGTGAACATTGGCATCGCGCTCCTGAATATTATTGAGTACTTTGGACATTACCTCTACCTGGCCGCTCATCTGCTTGTACTTGGATTCCATCTGCGCTATTTCTCGCATCAGGTCCGCCTCGCGGGGAGAGGGGAAGAGTGTATAGAACACGGCAAGCATTGCCAGAGATGTCACTACGACAACAGAGAACAGGCCAAAAGCCTGCCAGATCCTGGTCTTGACCGGAACTACTACCTTTTCGTAGGTAAGTGTGTGGATGTTGTAAACAAACTTTTCTTTCCTGCCCATAAAGCTCAGTGTTTGCCAGGCAAATCCATGACTGCCTTGTCATAAATGTCAATCTCAGGCGGACGAAACGCACTTGGTAAGGGTTATAGTGTTCGCCTTGATTTCCTGGCCAGTTAAAGAAGCGAATTGATAAAATCGCTTCTCCGGGATTATTCAGAAAAAGGAAACACCAGCGTACCTGTACCCATATACAGTGCTAAAGATTAGGTAAAGACCGGAAACAGTATCCGGAGCCGGGTTTTCCAAAGTTGATATTCAAAGAAACGGAGAAAAACACGGGAACAGAACGTCCTGATGTTTTCGACCAAACCCTTTGAAAGGCAAAAAAACGACTTTTCCGCGAAAAAAACAAATTACCGCTTTTTTTTAACATTATGCCACTGACCGCTGGTACACCGCCATTGCCTTTGTGAAAGCACAAAAAGACAGATAATCAGCGACCATAAATTCGGGGTATTTCTTCGGCTAAATCCTGATAAGTTATGTATCCGGTTCCGAATAATACTACAATAATCAGTTCACGGAGAAGGCAGGCAGATTGATTCTGGAACTGCTGTAGAGCGATAAAGGACTGATTCTGACGCTCATATAGCGAGTGAGCGGAAGGCGATATACCATATCGAGAAGCTCTGCTTCAGAGTCGGCACAAAAAACCACCCACAGTTTTGAGTCCTGCAGCGACAGGGAGTAGTTGAGTACTTTGCCTTCACCGATCAGTCGATTCACGAGGTTGCGCTGAAAGGGAATTTTCTGGATAAATTCTTCCGACAGCTCTGATGGAAGTGTGAAATCCACCATGTACTGCAAAGGTTCATTGTTCTCCATTTAGTTGCAATGCTTGTTTATGATTCCGGTTGAGGCCTGTTTTTCAAAAGTTCAGGAATAATTCCATCAAATATTGTTCCAAAAACACCTCTCCGAGGATAATTCATTGTATATCCCCGACAGGTTGAGCGAAGATTTGGGGCTAATGAGCTGTGATTCCCAGGGCTTTCAGTGTTTCGAGATCCAGGTTTCCTACAGGCAAACCCTTGTCTTTCTGGAATCTGGCCAGGGCAGTCTTGGTACGTTCTCCCATGACATTGTCCGGAGTCCCCTGAAAGTACCCGGCCTTGAGTAAAGCTGTTTGCACCTGCTTTATGGTATAAGCTGGCATTCTGTCAGGACAAAGCACTTCGCGCCATGCGGTGAAGCCACCGGGCCTGACAAGTTTTCGTCTGGTGACAGTAATGTACTCGGCGGGAACATCCTCTGATTTGAGAGCGGCTTCTTTTTTAACCGATTTGACGTTGAAAGGTGCTGTTTCAGCCGGTACGGTTTCCTCCCTGATGGTCGGAGGGGCTATCATTACCTGTTTTTTGACAGTTACGTATTCGGGGGCGATGGTTGCATCGCTGACGGGCACCTCAATCCTGGTGCGCCTGATTGTCATGGGTCTGTATTCGGCAGGAATTTTTTCTTCTTTGATATAAGTATCCTTCACAAGTTTCTTCACTGTTCGCATGCCCATTTTGGCGGGCACTTCAACTGTTTTGATACAGCCGGCATCTGCAATACCCGATCCGTCGCAGCCCTTGTTTACACGTTTGGTGATGGTTGCGTATTCTGCCGGAGTTTCGACCATGCACCATACATAGCAGTCATCCGGATTGGCTCCGAGACAGGTGGCATCGGCCAGTTTCTTTACCCATTTGACGCCGGCCGGCTTAACCTCGACCCGCTCGGCTGCTGATTCATAGGCAGGTTGCAGCACCTCGAGTCTGGTATGTGCAGCTTCAGCTACATAAGAGATAACGGTGTCCTTGTAAGTGGCTGGCATAACCACGAAACGTATTTCCTCCGGTTTGACCAGTATGTTTTCAGTTACTGTTTCATACAAGGAGCTGCCATTACCCGGCGATTTCACCATAACTCTGTCTTCCACCATTTCATATCTGGCGGGTTCGGATATGAGTCGCCTGCCCGCGGGTTTTACTTCCAGCTGTTCAATTCTGGATTCCAGTTCGGCGGGGATAGCTGTCAGGCGCTTGTAGCCGGCCCTGACCAGTACCTGTTCTGTTACGTTCTCAAACTGGTCAGGCATCAGGCATTTTGCATAACATTTCCCTGGCATGGCATTCGGAGGTGAATCCTGAGCCATCAATGAAGTGCCAACCAAAGACAAAGCAGAAACGAGGAGGAGTAAAGGTTTCATAATCAATTTTTTGCGCGGGATGCAGAAGATTTGAATGCGATTACAAAGTTTACAAAAGTAGGTGTGTTTCACATAAATTTCCATTATTTTTTTGATATCATCTTCGGATTTTGGGATAACATATAAAATACTTTGTAACCGATTGAGTATAAAGAGGTACATCCGAGCATTTGTCAACAGGCAACACAGTGCCGTTTTTGAACAGAATTCTTATCTGATCCCTGCTGTCGTCGTAAGCTCTGTTACTTTCAGATCCGGTAATAATCAGATATCCGGGATCTGCCTTGCCTTTGAACTCGTTCGCTACCATTTCTCGAATCTGTTGCTCGTACCCCGAGGGTACTGGGTCGTTGAACCACTCCAGTCTGAACAGCCTTCTGTCAAGAATACCTCCTGAAAGAAACGAGAGAATGAAGTCGTCTGATTCCGACCAGTATTTGATCGCCGCGGTAATATCATTGTCATCGAGCCGGATAAAATGGCTCAGAAGTTCGTCATTTCTGACCTGTTCGCCTGGTTTCCGGTACAGGAACCAGTTCAGGTGCCTGGGCGCCTCGAGTTCTTTTCCCTCCAGTGCCAGCGTGCGGGCGCGCCTGAGTGTATTGATCAGCATGTGTTCGGCAGCAACGCCTGTTTTGTGCAGATAGACCTGCCAGTACATCAGCCGGCGGGCAATCAGAAACTTTTCAACACTGTATATTCCCTTTTCCTCTACAACGAGTTGACCATCGTGAACATCCAGCATTTTGATGATGCGGTCATATCCGATAACGCCCTCACTCACGCCGGTAAAAAAACTGTCGCGGTTCAGGTAGTCCATCCGGTCCATATCCAGTTGACCGGATACAAGCTGGTGCAGGAACTTTTTTGGATGTTGATCGTTAAAGATGGAGATGGCCAGTGCAAGTTTGCCGTCAAGTTGTTTGTTCAGTTCCTCCATTATCCACAGAGAAATCTGTTCGTGGTGCATCTCCACCAGCGTATGCTCCAGCGCATGAGAGAAAGGTCCGTGGCCAATATCGTGCAACAAAATAGCCGCACAAACAGCCTCCGCCTCCTCGTCAGTGACTAGCACGCCTTTCTGCCTCAGAGTTTCGATAGACTCCTGCATAAGATGCAGGGCACCCAGCGCGTGATGAAAACGGGTGTGAAGGGCTCCGGGATAGACAAACGGCGCCAAACCCAGTTGTCTGATTCTCCTGAGGCGCTGGAACCAGGGATGATCAATCAGCCCCAGCAGCAAACCTCCCGGAACCGACACAAACCCGTACACAGGATCGTTGAATATCTTGTTTTTGCCGTTCATCTTTATTGCAAAGTTCGGGTTTTTTGTTTGATGTTCAACATAAATGTACCTTGTTGTCCGTTCTTGTTGTTTCAACAGAAGTTAACGATTAATCGAAATACCATATCAAGATGGAAAAAATTAAAATTCTTTGGGCCGATGACGAGATAGACCTCCTCAAGCCGCACATTATTTTCCTGCAGTCGAAGGGATATGACGTTGTTACAGCCTCAAACGGACACGATGCCGTCGAAATCTACGGTGAGCAGTCCGCAGATATTGATGTGGTTTTTCTGGACGAAAGTATGCCGGGGCTCACAGGCCTCGAGGTGCTGCCCCGTATCAAGGAGAAAAATCCTTCCGTGCCAGTAGTGCTTATCACCAAAAATGAGGCCGAACATGTCATGGAAGATGCTATTGGTTCACAGATTTCCGACTATCTCATCAAGCCTGTCAACCCCAACCAGATTCTGCTCACACTCAAAAAACTGATTGATAACAAACGGCTTGTGAGCGAACGTACCGCCATGGATTACCAACAGGAATTCAGGCAGATTTTCATGCAGATTACATCAGGCCTTGATCACAACGAATGGGTGGATGCATACCGGAAAATAGTCAACTGGGAGTTGCGCGTTGATGCCAATCAGGCCAGTGCCGTAAGTGAAATTCTGTCTCAGCAAAAGGAGCAGGCCAATACAGAATTTTCGAAATACGTATATAACAACTATTTTGACTGGGTTGACCGGAACAAAGAGGTGGGGCCTGTTATGTCGCACTCCATGATGCGCAAACATATCTTTCCGCACGTGAGCAATGGAACTCCTACTATCGTTCTGCTGCTTGACAATTTGAGATACGACCAGTGGAAAACTATTGAGCCGACTCTCAACGAACTGTTCAAAACCGAGAACGAAGGATACTTTTTCAGCATTCTTCCAACAGCCACACAGTACAGCCGGAATGCCATTTTCGCCGGTATGATGCCAGCAGATATTGAAAAGAACTTCCCCGACAAATGGAAAAACGATTCTGAAGAGGGTGGTAAAAATCTGTTTGAAGACTTTTTCCTGGGCAAACAGATAGAGCGCGCTTTCCGAAAGCCGGTCAAATGGGACTATGTCAAGGTTACCAATGTAGCCCACGGAAAGGATCTGAACGACAATATCCTGCACTACCTGAATAATGATCTTACGGTCATTGTCTATAATTTTATTGACATGCTCTCGCACGCACGTACGGAAATGGAGGTGCTCAAGGAGCTGGCCGGTGACGAACGGGCATACAGGTCCCTGACACGGTCATGGTTCCTGCACAGCCCGCTCTGGACGGCCCTTCAGCGACTCGAAGGACGTGACGTTCAATTGTTTGTAACCACCGACCACGGAACTATCCGGGTACAGAGGCCCTCCAGGGTAGTTGGCGACCGGGAAACCACCACGAACCTCCGTTACAAAGTCGGACGCAATCTCCAGTACGAAAGCCGGGATGTACTGGTCATCAAAGATCCACATAAAGCAGGATTACCAAGGCCTAATATCAGCAGCTCCTTTATCTTTGCGAGGGAAGACTACTTCTTCCTGTACCCGAACAACTACAATCACTTTTACAATTATTACCGCAACACCTTCCAGCACGGGGGTATTTCTCTCGAAGAAATGATTTGCCCTGTTGTGCGCCTAAGAAGCAAATAAGCCGCCATGCTCAGAATCGCTGTACTGTTTTTCCTCGTTCCTTTCATTGCCTATGCACAGAAACCGGCCAAGCCCAATTCTGCCGACCTGCATACATCCATCAAAAAACTGAATGTCCTCGGGTCTGTTCTGTACGTTGCAGCTCACCCCGATGATGAAAATACCCGCATGATCAGTTATCTGCGCAATGAGAAATTGTACGATGTAACTTATCTGTCTCTGACACGCGGCGATGGTGGCCAGAATCTGATCGGTACTGAAATCAGAGAGCTGCTGGGAGTTCTGCGCACACAGGAACTGCTCATGGCGCGCTCTGTTGATGGCGGCAATCAGATGTTCAGCCGCGCCAACGATTTCGGCTACTCGAAAAGTCCGGATGAAACGCTGCGGTTCTGGAACAAGGACGAGGTGCTGGCAGACGTGGTGTGGGCCTACCGGAAAACACAGCCCGATGTGGTCATAAACCGATTCAACCACGACAAAAAATACGATACGCACGGGCACCACACAGCATCCGCCATGCTTTCTGTGGAAGCTTTTGATCTGGCCGGGAAAGCAGATTCCTACCCGGATCAGCTGAAATTTGTTTCCCCATGGCAGGCCCGCCGTCAGTTTTTCAACACTTCCTGGTGGTTCTACGGCAGTCAGGAGGCTTTCCAGAAAGCCGACAAAAGCAGTCTCTGGCCTGTTGATATGGGTGTATGGCTACCGTTAAAAGGAAAAAGTAACGGTGAAATAGCTGCCGAAAGCCGCTCCATGCACCGCTGTCAGGGATTTGGAATGCTCAGCACCCGTGGTTCAGCTATAGAATACCTCGACTTTGTGAAAGGTGAAAAGCCGGGCAATACTGATATTTTCGATGGTGTAAACACCACATGGTCAAGGGTGACAGGCGGTGAACCAATTGGTGTACTCCTAGTGGAAATTGATCGGAAATTCCGCCCGGAAATTCCGGCAGCATCTGTTCCGGATTTGCTCAGAGCGATGGAAATGATCAGTGCTCTGCCCGATGGTATCTGGCGAAACAAGAAACTGGAGGAAATTAAAACGGTTATTCAGGGATGTTTGGGACTGTATCTGGAAGCTACTGCCTCCGAACCGGTTGTGTCACCCGGAGAAAACGTGAAAATCAGATTTGAATGTATTGCCCGCGCAAGTGGTGCCGAAGTGGTACTGTCGCGTGTAAGCCTGAATCCCGGGATGCTCGATACGATGCCCTCGGCCCGTCTTCAGGCGAACAACGGCTGGATACTCGAAAAATCTGTTAAAATTCCGGATAATGCACCCATAACAGCACCATACTGGCTGCTTCGTCCTTCTACCATCGGCATGTACGATGTGCCGGAACAATTACTGCGCGGTGTACCCGAAACACCCCGTTATGCCTCCGTTGAATGGATGGTGAGTGTTAATGGCATGCCGATGAAATTCAAAACTGATGTAGCCTGGAAAACCGGTGAGCCCTCGGTGGGTGAGGTATGGCGCCCGTTCGAAGTACTTCCACCCGTATTTCTGGAGTTTACCGAGCCGTCTTACATATTATACCAGAAAGAGCGTGAAGTCAGTGTGCGAGTGCGTGCAGGAA
Source organism: Bacteroidota bacterium (assembly GCA_039804245.1). GTDB lineage: Bacteria > Bacteroidota > Bacteroidia > Chitinophagales > Saprospiraceae > M3007. The sequence goes on along the minus strand of JBDLWO010000099.1, from coordinate 24,331 downwards.
GGGACGGCGTGAAAGGCACCGTCAACATAGCCGCTCCCGGCAAAGGGTGGAACATACGCCCGGCAGGCACCTCCGGCAACAGTTTTGAATTCAGCAAGCGGGGCCAGGAGAAAACTTTCACCTTCATTGTATCTGCAGGGGATGGGGATGTAAACCTGACAGCCCGGGCAGAAGTGGACGGTAACACGCTCTCAAACAAGCTCGTCACGATCAGGTACGACCATATTCCGCAACAGAGCGTCCTGCTTCCGGCCAATGTACATGCCTCCCGGCTGAATCTGAAGGTCGCTGCCAAAAATGTGGGTTACTATATGGGTGCCGGCGACGATGTACCTGCATCTCTGCGCCAGATGGGCTGTAACGTGACTTTACTCGGCGATGCTGATCTGGAACTCGCAAACCTGAAAAAATTCGACGCAATCGTCATGGGCGTGCGTGCGTACAACACAAAGGATGCGCTGGCATTCCACCAGCAATCTCTGTTCGACTATGTAAAAGAGGGCGGCACGCTGATTGTCCAGTACAACACCAATTTTGAATTCGTAATGGATGCAGCCAGTCTCGCTCCCTATCCGGTCAAAATATCACGCGGGCGTGTAACCGACGAATCCTCCGAGGTTCGCATGATTGCACCCGACCATCCAGCACTCAATACACCCAATAAAATTACACCTGAAGATTTCAACGGATGGATACAGGAGCGCGGCCTTTATTTCCCGTCAGAGTGGGATGCCAATTACTCTGCGCCGCTTTCCATGAATGATCCGGGCGAAAAACCGGCAGACGGATCTCTCCTGGTGGCCTCTTACGGAAAAGGGCACTATGTATATACCGGATTGTCGTTCTTCCGGGAGCTGCCAGCTGGCGTACCGGGAGCATACAGGCTGTTCGCCAATCTGTTGTCGCTGGGTAAATAACCTGACAGGAGCAGCAAAAATCTGTTCCTTTGTGTTTCCATTTCACAAGAAAAGGAAACTGAAGACCGCTAAAGTATGTTCATACGCACAGTTACAACCCTTGTAATGCTGCTCGCAACAGCTTGTGTTGTGCGTGCACAATCGCCTTCGCCTGTACCCGCCACTCAGGATACCCAGAAACTGAAAATCGAAACGGCTCTGCTGATCGAAAATTTCAGAAAAGGCGACCGTGAAATGCAGAAGCTGAGTGGTAATGTGCGGATGCGCCAGGAAGATATCCTGATTCATTGCGATTCGGCCATTATGGACGGCGATCACGCTATCCTCAAAGGCGGAGTTGTCATTGAGCAAGGTGATACGGTCAAAATATTCTCGGATTCAACTCATTACAGAGCCGATACAAAACAGGCCGACCTTTTGGGCAATGTGGTGCTCGAAAACGGCGTCCAGCAACTGTTCACCAGTAAAATGCACTATGACGCAGCCCGGAAAATAGCGGATTACCAGAACGGCGCCACCATGTCAAACGGCCAAAGCCGGTTGAAAAGTCGGCGCGGATACTACCACATCAATGAAAAAGAGGTATATCTGAAAGGCGATGTACTGGCAACGGATCCCGACTTTACCATGCGAACCGACACCATGACTTTCAATACGGAAGCACAGATGGTGCGTTTCGTTGCTCCCACCCTGGTGAGCCAGCGCGACAGCAAGGTATATACAGAAGGTGGTTTCTACGACATTCAGAATGATTTTGCCTCATTCGACAAGAACCCACAGTTCATACGCGACGGCGAACGGGGGTATGCCAGAAAAATGCGCTACAACGGCACACAGAAAGCCTATACCCTGGAAGGAAATGCACACGTTGAAAACGATAAAAAAGGAGAAGTGACCGACGCCGAAGTCATTATTTACTTCGAGGAGTCAGAAACCATGCGTCTGAAGGGAGATGCGCATTTCCGCGACAGCACCCGTGATATCCGGGGGGAAGACATCAGCTACGACAGCCGAAATAAAAATTACCAGCTCTCGGGCCGGGGACGCGTGGTGGACGGAGATAATATCATTAACGCCGAATCCATTTACTACAATGACGCACTGGGCAACGGACTTGCTGTGGGCAGGGTGGAATGGGTGGACACAGCAGGCGAATTCTCCGTTCTGACACACCAGATGGTTTACAATAAAAAGTCCGACTATCTGTATGCACAGGGCAGCTATGGAGAGGGAGAGTCCGGTCGCCCGCTGATGAAATCGGTGGTGGACGGCGACACATTATATATGAGCGCCGAGCGACTCACCTCGTACAAACCCGATTCGATTGGCGACGAGCGCCGACTGCTCGCCTACCGCGATGTACGGATATATAAAAGCGACCTGCAGGCATCCTCCGATTCACTTTCCTTCAGTTCCCGTGATTCCATTTTCTGGTTCTACAAAATTGATCAGACACCGGTCATCTGGTCAGACACTTCCCAGTTTTCCGGCGATACCATTGGGATGCTGTTAAAAAACAAAAAAATGGACCGTATCTGGCTCCGTCAGAACTCACTGGTGATCAATTCAGAAGATGAAGTTCTTTTTAACCAGATCAAGGGGAAACAAACCACCGCTTATTTCAGGGAAAACGAGGTGCGCGACATGTATGTGGAAGGCAATGGTCAGGCGGTATATTATGCGCTTGACGATAGTGGCGCCTATATCGGCCTTTATGAAACCACCTGTTCAGAAATGCGCCTGTCTTTTGGAAACAACAAGGTAGAGCATATACGGTTCTATGTTGAGCCAACCGGAAAATTCATCCCTATGCGCAAGGCGGGGAAAGAAACCAGAAAACTGGAGGGCTTCTTCTGGGAAACCAAAAGAAGACCCCGCAGTTTGTCTGATTTATAACTTTTACAGTACCTCCACCCATTTCCCGGGCACACTTGCGCGAATCCGGTTGTCGTACATGGCAGAACAGGAAGCCGGTGCCAGGTAAAATCTTCCTGCATAAGCTGCATTGAGAAGTACCCTGTAAACTTTGGGGCGCTGCTCATCCGGATCGCCGCCACGGAAAGGCAGATCGAAATAGGTCATCACCCGATCATCGCGGATATCCTGATATTCCGGGATTGATGTGCCCGGATTCGACTCTCCAACCGCGTTCATTCGGGTATTGATTATTTCCCAGCCGGAAGGAAATATCTGCGTCAGTGCCATTTCGTTGAAATCAAAAAGCATCCCGCCGGTTCTTTTCACAGTTACTTCGGCAACAAAATCTGTTCCCTGAGTGATCTTTATCGGGTCAATTTCTGCACCTGCAAGGTTGGTATAGCGCACATTGAGTGCAATATTGGACGATTCTGCCTGACTGCTGCCCGTGGCTGTGCGGCCACTATATACCGTGCGCACATACAACCTTTTACCAGAGGTATTTCTGATTGTTACGGCGCCGGACTCACCGGTAATGTTATACAGATAATATGGTGTACCGGAAGACACCGGAATATCCCGGGCGCCAGCCTTCAGGGTAAATGCAGGTTTTTCGCTGAAGAAACCGCCCTGAATAAATCTGGCCAGCGCTCTCAGACTTGTGGCGATTTCCTGGGTTGAATACCATGACGATATATTTCCGACCATGGAAGCTACCTGTACTGCCACTTCTGCCCCCCGCTGATTATCACCCGTTACGGCCAGTGTTTCCAGCCGAAGTGCCATATCCCGAAGACTGGAGCCGTAGGTTTCACCCCACCAGTCGTAATTGAAGACTTTTGCCGATCTGTCGTTCAGCAAATCCTTTGCCGCTTCTCTCCGGCCTGTAAGCGCATAGGCGGCTGCAAGCAGGTTCGAGGAAGTCTGGAACTTGTTCCGGCTTTCCTTCAGCCTGTTCATACCCGGCACGTCCGGCTTGTTGGCAAGGGCAAGTGTGTACAGTCTGTAGGACTGCGCCAATTCCACATCATGCTGACTGTGTTCACTCCGGTTATTATCGTAAACCGGCTCCCAGAGCCTGGAAGTTTTAGTCTGGTATTCAAGCCACTTTGAGAGGAGTTGATCGGGAACCGAATAGCCTCTGGATCTGGCTTCAAGCAGAAAATGACCGGCATAGGTACCTGCCCAGTCGGCCACCTGCGTTCCACCGGGCCAGTAGGAGAATGCGCCGGAAGGAAGCTGGAATGATTGCAATCGGGCTATGGCCGCCTTGATATTTCGTTCAGCATCCTGTTTTTGTTTGTCGGTCAGTGGTGCAATGATGTCAACATACAATTGAGGAAACGCTGCAGATGTAACCTGTTCCACGCAACCGTGCGGGTAGGTAATAAGATAGTCCAGTTGTTTCGACAGATTGAGAGGAGGCACACTGCTGACCTCCAGATGCACATTATTTATCTCCGTCAGGTCTGCCGGACTGGCGGGTCTGGTCCAGGTTTTACCGGGCTCTACCAGGTCTTCGGAAATACGGGTGACCGTGGGATTAGGGTTTCTGATTTCAACTTCGATATCGGTTGTAGCCGACTCTCCACCACCTTCAGCAGACACATTGAATCGGGCTATACCCGTTTTCTGGCCTGCCTTCAGATTAAAAAATGCCATTTTGTTTCCCGGCTCACTGAATGTCAGACTGGCGAATCCGGCTCCCTCCACGTTCACCAGTCCGGTTTTTTCCCTTACTGAAACAGTGGCATTCTGTACATTTTTTTCCATGGCAAACACATCTACCGGGAGGCGCAAGGTTTCACCGGGGCCAAGTACCCGCGGAAGCGTGGGCAGCACCATGAGCGGCTTTTTCACTGCCACTGTTTTCTCTGCGCTGCCATGAGCACCGGAGACGCCTGCTTTGGCCGGGTCGCACAGTACAGCCATTACCCTTACCGAGCCCACGTAGTTGTCAATTTTAACCTTGTGGCGTGCAATCTGGCCTTTGGAGAGACGGAAGGGGCCCAGGTGTATCACAGTAGGTTTGAACCGGTTTACAGATGCAGGCTTGGCCTTTACATTAATACCATCACCTCCGATAGCCAGTATCCGGTCCAGTTCGATGGCATAAGCACCGAGAACAAAATCATAGATATCCCAGGTTTTCACTCCGAGGGCTTCGCGCGCGTTGAAGGCCTCCCACGGATCAGGTGTTTTGAATCTGGTGAGGTCAAGCAGCCCTTCATCAACAATATCAAGGGTATAGGTGCAGTCTTTGCTTCCCAGTTCCCGAAGCGACACATTGAAATATTCACCCGGTCTGACCGACTCCGGCATATCAATCTGGGCCTGAAGTCGCGAAGACTGATCCTCAACCTGTACCGGTATTACACCGTACATACGAATGGGCAGATCGTTGATGGTCTGAGCGTGTGGCTGTATCAGACTCACGTGCGCATACACAGTGGGGGCCATAGTGGCATCTGCCTTGAAGGTGACGAGATTGTCTCCCGCTTTGGCATCGTACCAGAAATGCTTTGCCACCCTGCTGCCCGTTTCAAGTGTGAGCAAAATACGGCCCTGCTCGCTGGCGGGCACTTTCAGCGTAACAGTTTCACCGGGGCTGTATTTTTCCCTGTCGGCGGTAAAGGGCAGCATGGCTGCGGCATTCCTGCTCGACATATCGTACTGATCGTCGGGGTAACCTGTCCAGAAAAAGTCACCTCCGGCATGCTTTCCCCGGGCGTCTGTGATCCGCACCAGATACCTGCCCCAGCCATTCGGCCTGACCTTCCACGTTGCCTGTCCGCGGCTGTTTGTGACAAGTTCAGTCTGAGCGATGGCGTTATTCATTTCACCGTAGTTGAAGTTACCCACTCCGCTGTAATCATTCTCGTCCCACCACCACCTCCAGTCAACGCGATAGAGCGCCACATTTACAGACTGGCCGGCCAGCGGACTGCCATTTTTGTCAACCATTGCAAAAGTGACATCCCCCCCCTTTTCATCAAATATTTTTGAACCCCAACGGTTTGTCGGGATAAACACACCAACATAACGATCGTAGGGAGAAATTTCGATATTGAAATTGTCGGTACTGAAATCTCCACCCTGTTCAAAAGCGCGTACCTTAAAATTGGCCGTAAGTTTGCCCGGAGACTCGTTCATCTGGCCAATTTTTAGGGGAATCTTGGCCATACCATTCTGATCAACAGCTCCATCAAACAGTACTTCAGGTTCTGATGAAAAATATCGGGAAGGGTCGTCAAAAGAAAAATCTTTGTATCGGGAAAATTCTGTTTTTCTGACATTGACCGACATTTCAACTTTAGCCTTCAGTCCTTTTGCCACGGCGCCGTGCAGCCAGTTCACCCTGAGCGCACCCTGAAGCCCGCTGTCTTCATCGCCAGTGGCAAAATCGGCCGATCCTAACACAGTTTTACCAAAATCGAGCGCAAGTTTCAGGCGATTGGGCTTAACCGTTTCAATTTTTATTGTTTTGGAAAAAGTAGCTCCGCCGACCATCACCTTGCACATCCAGTTTCCGGTAGGCGCATCAGCGCCCGTGGCGAAATAAAACGGGAAGACACCGCTGACCCCCTCCGTGAGTGTACGCCTGAATTGCATGGCGCCACGGCTGTCAGACACCTCCATGGTAACCGGGTGCCCGGCAGGCAGGCGGCCCGACTTGTCCTCCAGTACAAAATTCAGAAACAGGGAGTCTCCCGGGCGCCATACCCCCCGCTCACCATATATAAAGCCCCTCAGACCGCGCTGGGGCTCTACACCCGACACGTCGAAACGACTCAGCGACAGTGCGCCTCCATCGGCCATGCGAAGATAACCCCTGCTGGATCCATCGCTTGCTACCGCCAGAAACGGACGCGTAGAGAGACCCTCCAGAACAAGAGTTCCATCCTCGCGAGTTTTGGATTTCAGGATAGTTTGTAATTGATAATCAAGCAATTCTACATCAATGTTACCGATCGGGCGGGTTGTATGCAAATCATTGACTGCGAGAAACAGTGATCCGTCGCGGCCGAGTTTACCGGTGAGACCGAGATTACTCACAAACACATTTCGCCGGGAAAAGTGTTCGGCGTTATAGTACTCCAGTGCGCAGGGTTCGTTTTGTTTGCCCCAATCGTATGCCGCAGGGTTATTCTCATCGTCGTCGGCCCACCACCATGGATCGTCGTCGGCCCAGTAAATACCACGGTCACCTCCCATGATACTCTTTTTCACGCCAAAATCATCGGTTTGCTCCCGCTCAAATGCCGGCACCGACCGCCCGTCGCTTCCACAGGTAGTATAATCACGACGAAACGCTATTCTGATCTGATAAATAGCACCGGGATCCTTCCTGATCATCTCACCCAGGTCGAAGGCATATCTCTGCCATACACTTTTACTGGCATTGGGATTCAGTGAAGCCAGATCCATTTTCTTTTGCAGAACAATTTTGCCTACCCGCTCCAGTTCCTGATTGCCCTCCAGATCGTTCACCTGTAAAAACTGCAGGATATTGGAGTTATAAATCTTGAAAACCTCCACATCTACCGCATTAAGTCCTACAGCCTCAAAAGGAAAAAGTACCGAACCATTGTCCTGTGAAGGGATAACAGAACCTCTGCCCACCAGCCTTACCTCCGGATTGAGATCCTGAAAGTATAAGGTACCCGTATAGCCTGACACCAGATTTTTGCCTCCTGTATTTCGAACAGCAGCATCAACCGTCAGAGTCTGTTCGCCAACGATTCGTTGCGCAGGGTAAACCCGAACAAAGTTGCCGTTCACTACAAATCTGAGCTCACCCCTGTAATCACTCAGACGGATGAGGCCGTTCAGATCCTGGCCGGGCGAAACAGGATCACTGAAATTAATCAGGATATACTGTTCCTCCAGTTGTACAACCGTTGCCGACATCACAGTGAATTCTTCCTGGGGAGCCACCATCTGGGTATCATCGTAACGCTGGCCTGAACCGAGTGATTCACCATTCCAGGAGAGATTCACTTCAGAGCGGACGGTTGAACGTTCGACACCCTCGACTGTCCAGGCGTACGTTTTATTGTCGTCACCGTGCTTCCAGTTTACCTGCAGCACCTTTCCCGACTGTCGGGCCAGCAGCATCTTTTCAACCCTGACTGCCTCACATGGCTCATTGACATGCAGAATACCGGTTATCTTCTGTACCGACAAGTCATCAGGTTCGCTGTTTATTCCTTCCCTCCGGACACGAAAAGACAATTCCCGGACGCTGAAATCATATTCAAAAACATCTGCGTACCCGGGCACATCAGGATATATTTCGTCGAGTGCCAACCTGGCAGTAAATTTTTTCCCGACAGGCATCGGCTCTTCGGGCCTGAACAAAATAGTGTGATCGTCTTCCCAGATTGCACTGCCCTTCATGGCGGGAGAGATATTGAATACACCTGTCGGCACAGGCTGACCCGTTTGGGCCTTGCTCACTGCAGGGTTTACAAATCTGACACGTAACGGTTCAGAGCTGCTCACAGCACCACCCGAGTATGCATATACATATCGGGCAACCGTCTCGAAATAGCGCTCGTCTTTAACAATCTGACGGCTTTGATACCAGAATACGAGGGCGGACAGGGTGAGAAATGAGATAGCAAGGGAAGAAAGGTGTTTTTTCATTTCAGTGGTTTTTAATCTGTGAGTGGCGTTACGGACTTATCCGCTTTGACAGCCTTAAAAGTACCTGTAATCAACGAAAAAAATTGTTAAATATTTGTGTGCAACAATGAGCGGCAAATTCGCGTTTTATGAATGTTCATCGTTAATTCAGCACCCTGTGTCGTTTCCGGGGTAGTCAATTGCGGAATTCAGCGAACCTTCGCTTATTATTCAGTATCTTTGCGACAGCCAACCGTTCATTCATCAACCAGCCCTACCTCCTTATCCGGCATGAGCTATACTGCCGCTGAAATAGCAAATATCATTGACGGCTTGATTGAAGGCGATCCGGATGCAAGGGTCAATCGTCCTGCCCGCATCGAGGAAGCCCTGGATGGCGACTTCGCTTTTCTGGACAACCCCCGCTATGAGTCACATGCATACAGCACTCAGGCGAGTATTCTTTTGGTAAACCATTCATTTGCCCCTCCTCACCCGGTCAAACCGACACTGATACGTGTTGACAATGTACGCGGATCGTTAGTCAAACTCCTGCCATTGTTCGATTCGGCAACGAAGCAGCGCAATTCGGATGAAGCAGCCCGCTCTTATGTACACCCGAGTGCGCGCATCGGGGCCGGCACATCCGTTGGTGCATTTGCTGTTATTGAGGAGGGTGCTGTTATCGGAAGCAACTGCACGATTTACCCACAGGTATTTATTGGCAGAAATGCCCGTATCGGCGATGGCGTCCGGCTATACCCGGGAGTAAAAATACATTTCGACTGTGTAGTTGGCGACAACTGCGTACTGCATGCCAACGCAGTTATTGGTGCAGATGGTTTCGGATTTGCCCCCCAGCGCGATGGATCCTGGTCGAAAGTACCCCAACTTGGCAATGTCATCATAGAAAATGACGTTGAAATTGGCGCCTGTACCTGCATTGACCGCGCCTCTATGGGAAGTACTGTCATACGTCAGGGAGTGAAATTCGATAACCTGATCCACATCGCCCATAATGTTGAAGTGGGCAATAATACAGTAATTGCTGCTCAGGTTGGCGTGGCAGGCAGCACCCGCCTGGGTCAGAACATTCAGGTTGGCGGACAGGCAGGCTTCTCCGGTCATATTACGGTGGCCAACGGAACCAAAATCCAGGCACAAAGCGGCCTGGCATCGAGTATTGAAGAGCCAAACACGGCCGTGTTTGGCAGTCCCGCAATCGGATACAAGGATTTTATCAGGTCTCATGTAGTTTTCAAACATTTGCCGGAGCTGCAGCGCAAACTCGACGAGCTGGAAAAACGCCTGCGCGAGATCGAAAATACTGCGCCATCAGAGTCTTACAGGAAATCATCCTGATCGTCCGTTTTTTCATTTATTACGTACATTCGCGTCAGATCTGTTTCTATGTATCTGACAAATCGTTTCTTCTGGTTTGCCGGCGCCGTCATAGCGCTGTTTTCGCTGTCTTATCCGTCAGACTGGCTGTTCCCGCTGGCACAGATCGCACTGGCTGCCCTGATTATTCTGACGGCAGCAGATATATTCATACTGTTTTACCGACGACCGGAAATAACCGCACACAGAAGTGTTGCGCCCGTATTCTCACTGGGCGATCCCAATCCCCTGGCTATCAATCTGGAAAACAGATCGTCAATGAGCCTTCATGCCAGTATCACAGATGAACTTCCGGCACAGTTCCAGATTCGTGATTTCAGTATGTCCAGATGGCTGGCGCCGGGCGAAAAATACAGGCTGGAGCATAAATTGATTCCTTTATCGCGTGGTATTTACAGATTCGGGCATATAAACGTCTTTATTACCACACGTCTTGGACTCGCCGAGCGGCGCCTGAAAGAAGGATTGAGAGAAGAAATACGTGTGTATCCTTCCATCATACAGATGAAACGCTTTGAGCTGCGCGCCACCAGACAGATTGCACACGAAACCGGAGTGAAAAAAATGCGGCGTCTCGGTCACTCCTATGAATTCGAGCAAATCAAAAGCTATGTACCCGGGGATGACTATCGAAGTGTAAACTGGAAGGCCTCGGGCCGGAAAGGGGCCATTATGGTTAATCAGTACGAAGACGAAAGAAGTCAGCAAATCTACTGCCTTATTGACAAAAGCAGGGTGATGCGCATGCCTTTTGAAGGACTGAGTCTGATGGACTATGCCATCAACACCTCGCTGGCAATCAGTAATATCATCCTGAAAAAACAGGACAAGGCGGGTCTGATTACCTTTTCGGATGTGATCGGGGCCACTATAAAGGCAGAGCGTAAAGCCGGTCAGCTGAACAAAATTCTTGAGGCGCTCTACAAGGAAAAGGAGCGAAAGGGTGAGGCAAATTACGAGCTCATGTACGAGGCGATGAGTCGCCTGATCAACGTTCGTTCCTTATTGCTGCTCTTCACCAATTTCGAAAGTCATTATGCGCTCGAACGCGCATTACCCACTTTAAGGCGCCTCAACCGGCAGCATTTGCTGGTTGTAGTCTTTTTTGAAAACACGGAAATCCGCAAACTGGCGGGTGAGCCTGTGGAAAAAACGATTGATATTTTCCGACAAACTATCGCCCGCCAGTTTTTGCTGGATAAACGGGAAATGGTGTACAAACTGCGGCAGTACGGCATCCAGGCTGTTCTCACACGGCCTCAGGACCTCACGCTCAACACCATCAACAAATATCTGGAACTGAAGTCCAGGGGGCTGATTTAGAGTATTCCCGGAATTTTTCCGCCGCGTCCCCGAACGAGGTGTTTTCCCGGCAGAAATTACCGAACATACCCTCAGAGCCCGATAATTTTTTTGATCAGTTCTTCGTCAATCGCGCCGCCGGCAAAATCGTCGAAAGCTCTCTCCGTGACCTGGATAATGTGATCTTCAATGAAGGGCGCACCTTCTGCTGCCCCCTGTTCAGCATCCTTTATACAGCACTCCCACTCCAGTACTGCCCATCCTTTGTAATTGTACTGGGCCAATTTGGAGAAAATGGAGGAAAAATCCACCTGCCCGTCGCCGAGCGAACGGAAGCGACCGGGCCTGTCAATCCAGTCCTGATACCCGCCGTAAACACCGCTGCGACCTGTTGCATTGAATTCGGCGTCCTTTACGTGGAACATCCGGATACGCTCGTGGTAAAAGTCAATGTACTGGAGGTAATCGAGTTGCTGCAGTACGAAATGAGAAGGATCATACAGAATATTGCAGCGAGGGTGGTTGTCAACCGCGGCGAGAAAACGTTCGAAAGTGGCGCCATCGTGGAGATCCTCTCCCGGGTGAATTTCGTAACAGAGATCAACCCCAGATTCATCGAAGACATCAAGGATAGGCCTCCAGCGGTTTGCCAGCTCCCTGAATCCGGCCTCAACCAGTCCTTTCGGGCGCTGTGGCCATGGGTAAACTGTGTGCCAGATAAGCGCCCCGGAAAAAGTGGCGTGCGCGTCAAGTCCGAGATTTCGACTGGCTTTTGCTGCATTTTTCAGCGTCTGAATGGCCCATTCAGTGCGCGCTGAAGGGTTCCCGCGCAGATGTTCGGGGGCAAACGCGTCAAACATGAGATCATAGGCCGGATGTACAGCAACGAGTTGCCCCTGCAGGTGTGTAGAAAGTTCGGTGATCTGCACGCCACAGGCCTCCACGCGCCCGCGCAGGTCATCGCAATAATCCTTACTTTGCGCCGCCTTTTCAAGGTCAATCAGCCGGCTGTCCCAGGTGGGAATCTGAACACCGACATAGCCGAGAGAAGCTGCCCAGCGACAAACACTTTCCAGAGAATTGAATGGCGCCTGGTCGCCCATGAACTGCGCAAGAAAAATAGCTGGTCCCTTTATTGTTGTCATAGCAATCAAAATTAATGGCAAGTGAACGGCAAACTTCCATTATTTTTTTGAAAACTGTTAGTAAAAATTGAAAAGTCATTGGGAATTTTAACAAAATTTGTCTTTCCGGTAACATCATTTAAAAGAAAACAGCCCCCAGATATCCCCAACTTTCGGCCATGAATACCCGCAAAATCGAAAAACATCAGAAAAAACGAAATTCAATGAGACTATCATCCTTTTCCCCTGCTATCCTGATTGTTCTTTCAGTCATATTTTTTTCCTGTCACTCTGCCATCAAACTGACAGAAAGTGGCGACTATGACGGCGCTATTGATCTCTGCATCCGAAATCTGCGGGGCAAGAATTCCAAGAAACTGAAATACGTACAGGGTCTTGAACTGGCTTTTTCAAAAGCCCAGGAGCGCGATACAGACGCCATTGCCTCACTCAAATCTGACAGTCGGGGTGAAAGCTGGATTCGCATCAATGAAATTCACCAGGACATCCGCCGAAGACAGGAGAAAATCAGGCCACTGCTCCCGCTCCGGGCTGAAACCGGCTATCAGGCACAGTTTTCGATGCTGGATATCGGCGCCATGGAAAATGAAAGTCGCCTGAGGGCAGCAGATTATCTGTACTCAAGGGCAGAGGCACTCGTTGAAAAAGGGGAAAAAGGCAATAAACTGGCAGCCCGTGAGGCATGCGATGTCCTGAATGACCTGTCGAGACGCTACTACCGCAATGAATACCGAGAGAAGGACGCCCTGCTGAAAAGAGCGCGGGAGCTGGGTACCTCCTACATACTGGTTGAACTGAAAAATCAGTCGGGTCATCCGCTGGGAGAAGCATTCAGAGACAGGCTTTTGTCGGTGCCCTCACGCGACCTGGACACCGAGTGGAGAGAATTTTACTTCGATTCCAGGGAGGGCGATTATTTCGACTACAGGGTCAGCGTTATTGTCAGAACCGTTGATATCAGCCCGGAAAGGCTGAACGAGCGCAATTACGAGGATGAGAAGCGTGTGGAAGACGGCTGGGAGTATGTACTCGACCAGCGGGGAAACGTACTGAAAGATTCGCTTGGAAACGATGTAAAGAGAACAAAATATACGGTGGTAAAGGCTCAGGTCAAGGAAGTTCAGCAAACCAAGGCAGCCCGCCTGACGGCGCGCGCGACTGTCACGGATGAGCGCACAGGTACAACGCTCGACAGTCACGATATGGGGACCGAGATACTTTTCGAAAATTACGCGGCCACGTTCAGGGGTGATGAGCGGGCGCTCAGCAAGGAATCCAGGTCGCGGATCGGAAATGCGCCAGTACCATTTCCGCGCGATGCTGATATGTTGTTGCAGGCCTCTGACCGTATGAAACCCGATCTGGTGGACTGGCTCCGGTGCTGCAAGGGAATATTGTAAATCAGAAGCTCAGGGACGCGAATACCGGATAATGATCGGAGAAAGATCCTGCCCTGACCACCTTGCAGGAGTGGGTGGAAATACTTCTTTCCGTCAGGATATAGTCTATCCGAAGGAGGGGCAGTGCGCCGGCGAAGGTGGTTCCTATACCGAACCCCTTTTCCCGCCAGGTATCTGTGAATCCATCTGAAAGAAGGGAATAGACATAGGAGCTCGGGGTATCGTTGAAATCACCGCACAGGATAACGGGTATTTTGCATGCGTTGATGTGTTCACGCAGTTTTCGGGCCTGTTGTGAACGTCGGCCAGTGGCTGACCCTACCCTGTCGAGTACAAAGCCGATATCCTGCCAGGTTTCTTCTTCATCAAGTTCGCCACTTTGAATAACCCTCGTAGTGGTACCTGTCACGCGGTTCGATTGCAGGTGCGCATTGTAAACCCTGACGAGCCTCTTTCTGGAAACACGGATATCAGCCCATATTACGGAGTTGTAGGCCTTGTCAAATGCTACTTCACCGGAGGCTTCGATCGGAAACCGGCTCAGGATAACAGTTCCTTTTTTCAGGTTGAAGGAATGTGGATAGCCCATTTTTTCGGCCAGCTGGCGGTAAAACTTTCCACCGGTCTCCTGTGTGCAGAGAATATCCGGGAAGCCATTTTCCTGGAGCATTTTTGCGTAGGCAGAAATGCGTTCCTCGCGCCACTGCGCGCCGGAGGCTTTTCCGGGGTAAATACCGCCCAGATTGTGCGTAGCCACCGTGATTGCCCTCTCCGGCACATGATTACTTTCATAATCAATACCGATGAACCCTGTAATATGCTGAATTCCAAAGATGAGGATACCAACGTGGTACAGTGCGAACCTGTTGAAATCCCATATCCAGAACAGCAGAAGCAGAATATTGAAAATCAGGAGCCAGGGGAATGCCGTGCCAAAGAACGCCAGCCACTGGAAAACGGAGGGATCCACCAGCGGGCATATATACGAGAAGAGCGTGAGCATAATCGTCACGGCACTCGCAATCTTTATGACATATCTCAGCAGGGTCTGCATTTATCTGGTTATTTCTGACTTGCCTGATACAGGAATTCCTTTTCGTCGGGTGTCAGACTTTCGTAACCGCTCTGTTTTATTTTATCCAGAATGGTATCCAGACGTTCCTGAAAGCCCTGTTCTCTTGCAGGTGGTGCCGATTTGGGTGTTTCACGTACAAAAGTGGCCTTCATGGGTCCGGGCTTTCTGTTTTTCTTCCGGTATCTGGTACTGCCGGAGAAGAGGCCTCCAATCCACGACAGCACCCTGTCAACAGGCTCCGTCCAGTCTTTGCCATCTCGCAGTTGGTAAACAAACACACAGCCGAGCAGAAAACCTGCGATGTGAGCGATTGGACCTCCGGAGCTGTAACGGCCTGCCACGGCGGTCAGGTCAAGGAGCAGCTGTACCAGTACAATGTACTTTACCTTTACGTTGCCAATAATGAGGAGAGTGACACGGTAATCGGGTGCCAGAATGAGCGTTGCGCCACCCAGCGCCATGACTGCACCGGAAGCGCCCAGTGCATAACCGGCGGGTATAATACCGAGCATGGCAGATACTATAAAGAAAATCGCTCCGGTAAGTCCGCCCAGGATATAGAGCGGGAGTATCCGGCGATCGCCGATCAGATCGCTGACAATACGGGCAAAAAGGTGCAGAAACAACAGGTTACCTATCAGATGCCACAAATTGTCGTGCAAAAAAATATGTGTAATCAGCGACCAGGGCTGCAGGAGAAGCTGCATCGGATCGCCCGGAACGCAAAAATAGTGCAGCACTGTGGAATAGGCTGCGTCCGGATTGCCCATTGTAAAGCCGCCCAGAACGAGGAACAGGAGTTTGGTAAGGACAAAAACCGCGAAGTTTACCACGATAAGCTTCGTGGCCATATCGCCGGTTCGCATGGAGTATTTCAGATCGTCCCAGATAGAGTTTAACATGGCAGTAATATGTTAACTTGAATAATCTTCAGATTCAGGAGCTCAGAAATAATTTCCGGCGTTTTTGCGCCAGAAAAGAATCAGGAGGAGTCCGAACAGGGCGCCTCCGAGGTGTGCAAAATGAGCAATACCCGTCTGGTATCCGCTCACGCCATACACCAGTTCGAGGACTGCCATGACAGGTACAAAATATTTGGCGCGCATGGCAACCGGAGGGAAGAGCAGCCGGATTTCCTGGTTAGGGAATGTCATGGCAAAAGCCACAAGAATACCGAACACAGCTCCGGATGCGCCGAGGGAAGACCCGTTCCAGGTAGTGGGGTCAATTCCGGCAGCTGAAAGCTCCCACCATTGTACCGCATTCTGGGTAATGTAGGCGCCTACACCGCAAAAAAGATAGAAAAACAGAAAGCGTTTGGGCCCCCATACCATTTCCATCATGGTACCGAACCAGTAAATAGAAAGCATGTTGAACAGCAGGTGAGGAAGGCTGCCGTGCATGAACATGTGAGTAAAAATCTGGTAGGGCTGGAAGTTCGGGGAGCCCGGCAGAAAAGCAGCGAGGTGTAACCTGCCGAGTGTTACAAAGTCGCCGGAAGCGCTGTTGAACACCTCTTCGCCCAGTATGACATATGAACCGGCGAACATCAGTACATTGATAATGATGAGATGTTTGACTACACCCTGAAGCGGGATTCCTGAGAAGAACATAAATTGATTTGATATTGGTTATCCGAATTGTTTTCGTATCTCTTCCAGGTCATGCTGGATGAAGCACTTTTTACCCGACGGGCAGGCGAAGGGTACGGAGCAGGCAAAAAGCTGGTCAATCAGCTCCCTCATTTCATTTACTGTGAGCAGTCGGCCTCTTTTGACAGCGGTATTTCTGGCCAGGGCCGCTGCCAGTCTTTTGCGTTCATTCAGCTCCATCTGTATATTATTGCGGTACTGATCGAGCAGATTACCGATCAGCACCTCTTCCGGAATCTGCTGGTCGAGATCAGCAGGTACTCCGTGAACAACGAAGGCATTTCCGCCGAAGAGCGCAATTTCAAATCCCAGCGTATTGACATCATCGAGGATATCCCGCAGGAGGGCAGCATCGGCTGGCGACAATTCAAGGGTTTTCGGGAAGAGCAGCTTTTGTATGGCAATTGGCTGATTTTCAAGCGCATCAAGATATTTTTCATACAAAATACGCTCACTGGCTGCCTGTTGATCAATGAGCAGAAAGCCGGATTTGATATGACTGATGATAAACTGTCCGTGAATCTGGTACGGTTCCTTTTGTACCCTGGAGAACTGTTCATTTGCGTCGTCCATTTCAAGGACTTCCACAGAGGAGAAATTTCCGGATACTTCGGGGGTAAAAGAATCGGCGCCCGACTCATCGTCGGGAACCACTTCCGTGACAGGGATACCCATACCTTCATACAGCCGCTGCCAGTTGCGAAGATTGTCGTCGTGACGCCTGTTGTCAGACAGGAATGAGTCGGATGGCCTGGATCCGGAACTGCCGGAGGGTGCGGGTGGCTGGTACGAGGAGGCCGACGGGAATGACTGAAAAGCCGGTTCCTGCTCAAAATCGAGCGTTGGTGTAATATTGTTGGCGCCCAGAGCATGTTTTACAGCTACCTTGAGGTAGTTATAAACCAGCCTTTCATCGTCAAACTTGATTTCCTGTTTGGTAGGATGCACATTGATATCTATGCTTCCCGGATCAATTTCCAGCGAGAGTACATAGAGCGGATGGTGATCGTCGGGAATCAGATTTTCATAGGCTGCCACGACTGCGTGGTGCAGGTAACTGCTCTTTATGTAGCGTTTATTGACAAAAAAGAACTGTTCACCCCTGTTTTTTTTGTGGTAATCGGGTTTTCCGATGAATCCGGTGATCTTGAGAATATCGGTTTCTTCCTGTACCGGCACCAGTTTTTTGTTGACTGCGTCGCCGAATATTTTGACTACCCGCTGCCTGAGATTTCCGGATGGCAGGTGAAATATTTCGGTATCGTTCTGGTGCATGGTGAAGTGAACGTCAGGGTTTGCCATCGCAATACGCTGAAATTCATCAATTATATGTCGCATTTCCACGGCGTCTGCCTTCAGAAAGTTTCTCCGGGCGGGCACGTTGTAGAACAGGTTTTTTACGGCAATACTGGTGCCCTGGGGTGCCTGGCATGCTTCCTGGATACGAACCATTGAGTCTTCGACCACGAGCCGTACGCCCAATTCGTCGGCGTATCGGCGGGTACGCATTTCAACCTGGGCAACCGCAGCGATGGAAGCCAGTGCTTCGCCCCGGAAACCCATGGTGCGAATGGCAAAAAGATCGCGTGCATCCCGGATTTTGGAGGTAGCGTGCCGCTCAAAGCTCATGCGGGCATCCGTTTCAGACATACCGCATCCGTTGTCCATGACCTGAACAAGCGTTTTTCCGGCATCCCTGACAATCAGCCTGATCTGGGTAGCTCCGGCATCAACTGCATTCTCCATGAGCTCTTTGACCACAGAGGCCGGGCGCTGCACGACTTCGCCCGCAGCAATCTGGTTCGCTACATTTTCAGGTAAAAGTTGAATGACATCTGCCATATCAGAGCGAGTGAAAGTCTTGATGAACAGGCAAAGATACGGGATGATTTCAGTGAATCAGCCCTTATGACAGGCTATTTGCAGCATCAATCTTTATATTTATTATGTTTTGAGTAAAAAAAGAGAAAAAGAGCCATATTCTTCTGCCCGCTTTTATACTTTTGCGGCTCAATTGCATCAAACAATTCAGCACAGAAAATGGAAAATATTCAGAATACGCGTGGTAAGGGCTACTGCATCCTGTATATTATCATGGGGTTGTTCTTCCTGATCTCCCTCATACTCATGCTTTACAACCGCAGCGGCGATCTGGAATTCCCGAAACTTTGAGTCAGATAAAGCACATTCTGTTCGATAACGACGGGACAATCGTTGACTCCGAGGTCATCGCCCAGCGAAACATGCTCCGCCTGATGGCAGAACACGGCCTGATTATGAGTGAGCAGGAGTACAGCCGCCGGTTCCCCGGGCTGCTGGGCAAGGATATACTCAGGATTCTGAAAGATGAACACGGCTTCAGGGTTCTTGCCGATTTTGTACAACGGATGCACGGCGAGCACGTGATAAGCTTCACAAACGAGTTGAGGGTCATCCCGGGAATGTGGGCACTATTCAGAAATCTGAAGGTACCCAAGAGTATAGTCTCCAACGGAAGTGTCAGGCACGTGGAATTCTGTCTCCGCAAGGTCCGCTTGTTGAAAGCCCTCGACGGACATATTTTTTCTGCCGAACAGGTACGCAACCCAAAACCACATCCTGACGTATATGTATATGCCCTGAGTCAGCTTGGGTTAAAGCCACATGAAACACTGGTAGTTGAAGACAGTCCTACGGGTGTCAAAGCGGCCAAAAGCGCCGGGATATTCACGATCGGCTTCCTGGGGGCAGCGCATGTCCACGATGGGCATGAGGAGAAACTGAGGGATGCAGGCGCTGATTTTGTAGCAGCCGACGCCAGACAGTTGGCCCGGTTTTTGAAGGATAAAGATGCAATCTGAAGGGGATTGCCTGAAAGTTGAAATATTACGAGCACAGCTCTGTCAATAAAGAAGTTTTCATTTGGTTTTTTGGGGTTTATTGGTCGCCAGGACGTGTAATTACGCTTCTGGCGGCTTTTTTTTCGGCCAGGTCGGCTACTATAAACGACATGACTGTTGCGATCAGCGCCCATAACCAGAGCGGCGCATCAAACAAGCGGGTACCAAGCGACTTCACTCCCCGGTAAACCAGCGGATGAAGCAGGTATAACCCGTAAGATATTTCTCCCAGCCACCCCAAAACTCTGCCAATTTTCCCTGGCAATTCTCCGACACAGAATATCCATCCTGTAACCATCGCAATGGTGCAGGCAGAAAACCAGGTCGCTGTCACTCCACCCACGAGTGACAACGGATCGCCTCCTGTTCGACTGAAGAAAAATCCTGCTGTACCGATCAAAAGCAGTAATCGCCAGTATTTTGCAGGAATTATCCTCAGATAACGGTAAAATACCGACAATCCTGCCCCTGTGACAAAGAACCAGGCATTACCGTAAGCCTGCACGTAAGAGGGCCACCATTCAGCCTGTGTAGTGCCTGCTACCGAGAAAGGCGGGGTAAAAGCACGGGCTATACCAACCACTGCTGCTGCTATCCAGAGCAGGATGAACAGCCCCCTTTTATGCTCTCCCAACCAAAGAACAAGCGGGAAAAAGCAATAATAGACCAGTTCGCACCCGACAGACCATGCGCCGGTGGCAATATCTGCCGATGCGTCAGCAAATCCGAAAAGTCCGGAAAGGTTCAGAAAAATCGTCTGCCAGTTCCTGGGGTAGTCATCTGTCATCAGTGTTGCGATGGTTGCTACCCAGAGCATTGGAAAAATACGCTGTATTCTTCTTGTTGCGAATGATTTCCACGCATTCGGGAGCGCACCTGCGTACCTGTACGCGAGCGCCATACCGCTGATGATAAAAAATGATGACACGGCATAAACGCCCAGTTTACCCTGCGGGGAGTCAGCGTTCCACGTCCCGGTTGTCCATTTGTCATAGTGGAATACCAGTACGGCCAGTGCCATGAGGCCCCTCAGGTAATCGAGCTGAATCAGTCGGTCACGTTCCACTGACGAAGCGTTTCGAGCAGATGAGCGGGACCCTGAAAGTGTATCCCGTGAATCCCATGATCTTCCGCTGCGCTGACGTTATGCAGGTTATCGTCAATAAAAACTGCGTGTTGTGGCTCAACTCCGTACCTGTTGAGAAGCAACTGATAGATATCGGGGAAAGGCTTGCGGGTTCCTTCGTCGCCCGACACAACAATACCCTCGAACCAGTGGAGGAAGTCGTATCGTCCCAGCGCAACCGGGAACGTTTCTCCACTCCAGTTGGTAAGTGCCAGCAGGCGGTGTTTTTTCTGATCGCGGAGACTCCGGAGAATATCAACAGTATCATGAATAGGGCCGCCGAGCATATCTTCCCACCGGTCGTAGTAGGTACGAATTTCCATTTCCCAGTCGGGGAATTCCCTGACTAACAGTTCTGTTGCCACAGCCAGCGGGCGACCGGCGTCCTGTTCGATGTTCCAGTCGTGGGTACAGATATTTTGGAAAAAATATTCCCTCCTGTCATGATCGGGGATAACCTCCCTGAAAACATATTCGGGATTCCAGTCAATGAGTACTCCGCCCAGGTCGAAGATGATAGTGTTGATCTGTTTCATATTATTTTGCCAGTTTCTCTGAGAACACGCTGCATTTCGCTGTACTGATTGTCGAGCAGCCGTTTCAGATCGTATCGTTCAAATTTCAGGTTGAAATGATATTTGTGGTTTTCGTGATGATCGGTGTTGGTTGGTATAAAGCCGAGGAAGGCGGAATTCCAGCGAATCCTGCGTTTGCCGGCCTTGTCGTACAGCTCGTTCCAGGGAATTTCGAGATATTCTGCTTTGGGGTAGTACAGATAAATACCCTTGAGATGCCGGATGATATCAATGGCTATTCTGCGTTCGGGTTCGAGATTCTCATCAGAGAACTCACTGATTTCCCGATGGTACAGTCGGACCTGGTCAGAGTACCTTCTGTCTGCTATTCGCTCTCTGGCTTCAGCGAGGTCGTAAAGAGCAGGCTGCGCATCGTGCAGGGCACTGAGGACTGCAATTGCATCGAAGCCGGAGGGACTGACATTATAGTCCGTTCCAGTTTCTGTTATATCTATCCAGTCCAGTTTGACCTCTTCTGTCAGTTCTCGCCATACGAGATCCAGGTAACGGGTTTCGGGGTACAGTTTATAATTGCTGACTGCCTCGTACATCAGCAATTCAAGGTCGGTTCGCTGTCTGTCGTCGCCTTTTTTAATTTTTTCATATTCGGGCAGTATTCGTTTATGAAAAAGATTTATCGCGATCTGTGCTCTGATATCCTCTTCGGAAACAGGAATCCCGGAATCCTGCATAGTATCAAGTATATATTTCAGCGCTCCGTGAGCATCAAACCCGAGCGCGATACTGTCGGGATCGGCAGCGAGCGTGTGCGGGTTATGCGCCAGCCAGGTAAGCAATCCGTCGCCCGTAAGCTCCCTGAGTGCTTCTTCGAGGAATACCATACCTCTTTCGGGTCGTGCCTTTTGGGCAATGACCCGTCTTCTCAGGCAGTCAATGAGGATTCTGCGGGCATCGAGCTGATTCATTTGTCTGAAGTCGGTGTAAGACAGACCCCTGACTACCGTTTCATAATTTTTTTCGGTATCCTTTATAAACTCGAGGTAAACAGTTTCGTGCAGGTTTGGCTGAATTTTCAACCAGGCCTGCTCTCCCGCGGCATGGCTGATAATCTTGTGTACTATTCCGAGGGCATCGAATTCATACATGGCACATTCGGGGTGCGGAATCAAATCACCGTGGTCGTCAAGAGTGAACCACCTGACAGTTGCCATTTCCGTTTCTGGCGGCACATTGAGAAGACCCGGGAGCAGATACTCCAGTGCCAGGCGATAAAACGAGTTCCCGTGATCAAGCGGATCCGTATCACCGAATACATGTGCGCCCAGCAGGCAGGCATAGGTAAAACGGACGACCGACTCCCTTACATCTGTAAAGGGCCTGTTTCTTCTTTCATCTTCTTCCAGCTGATTTCTGAGCACCTGTCTTTTGGCGAGCAGGCTGTAGAACAGATCTTCGCGAAGCATGGCCTTGCTTTTAACCACTTTCCCGGCTGTTTCCGCCTCCATACTTTCGAGCATATAGAGAAGCTCCTGAATTTCTCCCAGCAGATCATACCTTCCTTTGGGAGTGAACTGGAAGTGGCCGTCAACCACCGATACGTTCTCGATCCAGTTGTATTTGCCACCGCCACACGATTCAATAACGGCAGCCTCGATCAGTTCTTCTGACGGGTGTACAATCCGGCAGACTTTCAGCGTATTTTCGAGAATTATACGCAGTCTCAGTCGGTTGTCGGGCACATCACCGGCATGTTTGCCCGTGTGACGAATCGGGTCATTGGGAAGATGATAATAGAGACGCAGAGCGGCATCCGAGATACATTCGGAGGCAATAGCGAGATTATGCCCGGCTGTTGAGGAGGGGCATTTACCCTTCGACTGATAATCGCGCAGACGGCTTGCGAAGAGGAGAATATGCTGAAGAATCCGGTCGTTGCCTTCCAGAGCCGTTTCCATAGCGCGGGTTGGCGTTTCCTGCTGGATACAGGTGATCAGGAGATATTCATACAATTGTGCCGACTGGGCATCTATCTGCCTTCTCACCTGATCGCAATAAGAGAAGGCGAGTGCGGGATTTTTAACCGCGAGGGCGTCTCTTGCGAGCAGGAGATTCCTTCGGAAGTCGTTCTGTTGGGCAGGCGAGAGAAGCCCGGCCCGATCACCATCTTCAGAAGCTCCTGATACCGGAATCATGATATCGTCGCCGGGAATAAAGAAAGGGGGTGCTTTGCTTTCATCCCGGCTATCCGGGGTGAAATGATAGTAGTCTCTGATAAAAATACTGCGCCAGTCGGGTGCCAGCTGCTCCTCGGAAAGACTTCCGACAAGATACCTGAGATCCGACTGGAGGGGAGCTGTTTCTTTTTCCAGTTCAGGAACGGACACCTGAGACAGGCGCATTTGTTCCCTGAGGTGTTTGAAAGCGTCTTCGATATCGAGCGACAGCCTTCTGGCGGATACATCCTGGATCAGTTTTTTCAGCAAAGCCAGCAGCGGTGCATGGTTGATGCGATCCGTCTGGGCCAGCAGGCGTTCACGCAAATCAGCAATAGTGACAGGCAGTTCGATATGTCCGACAGGAATAGTATTGGAGGCAGGGGCGGAATGAATGATACGAACAGCCGAGGCAGCGGCCCGCTGTAATTGCCTGTTGCGATCAATAGTCAGATTTTCGATTGACTCCGGGGGAGGGATCAGCACAGGAAATGATCGCAAGCGGGCGGGCGTGTCGCAAGCGCGCGCACGAACCGCAGAAATCTGGAGAGCAGGCCGGAGCAGTTGCTGTTTGATGGCATAGTCATACTCGAACCTCGTTTCTGCCCTGTCTTCATAATTCATGGAGAGTATTGCTATGAAAAGATCCGCTGATTCGATGAAAGAGACAGCTCTTGTCCTGTATTCTTCAGGAGGCGCCTGCTCACCATCCCAGAATTCGACGGAGGCCGGCTGCAACGCCAGTGCCAGCTGGCGTTGCAAATCGAGCGCCGTCTGCTCGTCGGCAGCGTCACGTGACAGGAAAATACGTAGCACAGTACTCATAACAGGTTCGCAAATATACCGCACTATGCGTTGAAAAGCCCCAAGAGATTCCATATAAATACAGCGCAGGCAGCAGGATAAACAGCGGACTACCATGAAAACCCTTAACGATATGTCAAATTTGACCAATTTTTACATTTATTTCAAGAATATCCAACTAATATCTTGAAGTTGGCTGATAATGTTGTACCTTCGTGGTTGGTATATACCACATCACTTTTTTCTTTTTTCTCATGCGTACTGGCACAGTAAAATTTTTCAACACCACAAAAGGCTTTGGTTTCATCATTGACTCTTCCACCGGCGAAGAGATTT
>JBDLWO010000098.1:0-3678 GCA_039804245.1 Bacteroidota bacterium | reverse complement strand
ATGCCAACCTGGACGGATGGCTCGATCTGCATATCACGCAACCTGATGTGGCTCCGGATCGTTTTTTCCTGAATGACGGCAAACCATGCGGTTCCTGGCTGGAAATAAAGTGTACCGGAATCGAATCCAATCACTCGGCTATCGGTACCACGATCAGGGCAAAGGCAACTATTAACGGCTCCCCCGTGTGGCAGATGCGTCAGGTATCGGCACAGACAGCCTCCACTGCGAATAATCCTATGTGGCAGCACTTCGGTTTCGGTGATGCAGCTTTTGTTGACTCGCTGATGGTAGAATGGCCTTCCGGCAAAACCTGTATTTTTACACAGGTCCCCGTCAGACAGGTGCTGGCTATCTCTGAAAACTGCACCACCAGTGTCATCAAATCGCTGAATAACTTTTCAACCAGCTATCAGGAGCTGACCCGTTGCCTGCCGCTCGACTCCCTTCTGCTGGATGCCAGCTTGCCCGCTGATGGCACCTGGTCTGCCAATTGCGGCTCCTGTATTTCATCTGATGGTTGGCTCAGGACCTATGACCTGACAGCAGGAAGCTATCTGGCTGTATATCAGCAGGGCAGCGCCTGTGATGGCCGTATTGATTCATTTCGGGTAACACTGAATAATCCGCCAGTAGTTTCTGTTAACGCACCGGATACACTGAATTACAAGGAAACCGCTACGCTGGTGGCCGGCGGCGCCAGCAATTATTCCTGGGAACCTTCCACCGGGCTGTCTTGCTCCGATTGCCCCTCGGTGGAACTGAATACCGATTCTTCTTCGTTTTTTGTGGTAACCGGCACAGATGTCAACGGATGTTCCGACACGGTACATGTCAGTATCTATATGTACCCCGAGCCCATAGTGGAAATGCCCAATGCCTTCACTCCCAATAATGACGGGAGTAACGACGAGTTCAAACCCGCATACAAACGGAATATTTTTGTAGATTACAAGCTCATCGTCTATTCCAGATGGGGTGAAATCGCCTTTGAGTCTTACGATATCGGTGAGGGCTGGGACGGTATGCACAACGGTTATCCGGCCATGTCAGACGTCTATCCCTATACATTCGATTACGAACTGGTGGATGGTAAAAAAGGCAGAATTGTCGGACAGGTAACGCTGATTCGCTGATGTGAGTACGTTTCCGGTCATAAAACCCCTGTCTGAATTCGCCATGCTGGTTAGTATGGGTAATGAGTTGTCACAGGAAACGAACGACCGGGTACTCAGTCTGTTCCACCAGCTGGAGGCCATGCGTCTGCCGGGGATACGCGACCTTGTTCCGGCATTCAATACGCTGGCAATCATACTGGATTCGGCATACTTTGATCGTGAGGCACCTGCCTCTGATCCACTCGATCTCGTCAGGCGCTGGATTGACCAGGCACTACGATCTGAAGCCCTGTGCACATCGGTATCTGAACAGATTTGTTGGGAAATACCTGTATGGTACGATCACCCTGATACGCCTGATCTGCCTTATCTGTCTGATTTGCTTCGTCTGTCTCCCGATGAGATCATACACCTGCATGCAGCGGTCACTTACAGGGTCTTTATGCTCGGTTTTCTCCCCGGATTTCCTTATCTCGGATTAATTGACGAGCGGCTTGCGACTCCCCGGCTCGCCCGCCCGCGTGTGCGCGTACCTGCGGGGAGTGTAGCCATTGCTGGCCGCCAAACAGGTATCTATCCGCTCGAATCGCCCGGGGGATGGAATCTCATAGGAAAAACGTCGGTCAGGCTGTACGATCCCGCCGGCATACGGCCAACGCTGCTGCGACCCGGTGATACCGTTCGTTTCATACCAGTTTCGGAAATATGAGCCTGATTGTTGTGAAATCCGGCATTATGGATACAATTCAGGATGCAGGGCGGCCAGGAAATGCACACCTTGGCGTACCTGTAGCCGGGGCTGCAGACAGAGCTGCATTTTCAGCCGGCAATCTGCTCGTCGGCAATCAGACTGATACAGCTGCTATTGAAATTCACTGGCCTGCTCCGGTTTTTTTGCTGGATTCACCTGCCTTCATAGCCCTGTGCGGCGCAGATTTCGGTGCAACCACCAATGGTATTCCGTTAAAACCGAATGCAGCGAAGTATTTGTCTGGCCAGACAGAGATCAGATTCGAGTCGCGTGTGTCAGGTGCACGCGCGTACCTGTGCGTACGCGGAGGATTTCAGGTGCCCCGGGTAGCCGGTTCATGCAGTACCCACGTGCTTTCAGGGACAGGCGGATACGAGGGTAGAAAATTACAGTCGGGCGACCGAATTCAGTTTGATATCACTTTGCAGGAGCCACTTGTCGAATTGCAGGCCCGTATAGCCGGGTTGTATCCTCCTGACAATACCATCAGGTTTATTCCCGGACCGGAATATACCAGCCTCCATGACCATGACATGCAGGCGCTTGAACGCGAAAACTGGCTAATTGGCCTGAGAAGCGACCGGATGGGTTGCGAGTTGAGCGGCCCATTGCTGGCACTGAAAAAAACAGGAGAAATGGTATCTTCCGCCGTCGTTCCGGGAACCATTCAATTGCCACCGGGCGGCAAACCCTTTGTTCTGTTAAACGATTGTCAGACGACCGGTGGATATCCGCGCATAGGTCAGATAGTGGAGGCTGATTTGTCTGCAGTAGCCCGATTATACCCCGGTGAGACATTCAGGTTAGTCAAAGTGAATCGGGAGGAGGCGCTGCTGGCAGGTTATCTGCATCGTTTGTACCTTCGTCGCCTGGCACAGGGTTGTCGCTGGTATCTGAAATAAAACTATGAAAATTGACATCAATTGCGATCTGGGAGAGGGATTTCCGCATGATGCTGAAATCATGCCTTTTATCTCCTCCGCCAATATTGCCTGCGGATACCATGCCGGGGACGCCGATACTATGCGCAGAACAATTGCCATGGCCATAGAAAATGGGGTAAATATCGGTGTTCATCCGTCGTTTAACGACCGTGAGCACTTCGGGCGAAGAGAAATGATACTGAAAGATCAGGAATACTACGATCTCATCATGGAGCAACTCACCCTGTTCGACCGTTTGGTCGGAGAAGCCGGCGGTGAGATGAAGCACGTGAAACCACACGGCGCGTTGTACAATATGTCGGCCAGAGACCCTCAGCTGGCTTACACCCTCGCGCACGCGGTAATGGATCACAATCCAGGTCTGGTGTTGTTCGGACTGAGCGGCAGTGCTTCCATCAAAGAGGCAGAAAAACTCGGTCTGAAGACTGTGTCTGAGGTATTTGCCGACCGTTCATACCAGCCAGATGGCTCACTGACGCCCCGATCGCTCCCGGGCGCACTGATTGAAAGCGAAGAGCGGTGTATCAGACAGGTACGTGACATGATGCAAAAAGGCAGCGTAATGACTGTTGAAGGTGAATATATACCCATACGGGCCCAGACAATTTGCCTGCATGGCGATGGAGAAAATGCCGTGTCATTTGCCCGGCTCATTCACGGGATTGTAAACAGTTGATATCATGCAAACAGGACGCAACCGCATAGCCCTCACCAGCGCCGCTTTCCTGATGGCCACATCGGCCATCGGTCCGGGTTTTCTGACACAAACGGCCTACTATACCTGGCAAACAGCCGCTTCATTTGGCTTTGTCATCCTGATTTCTGTATTGCTCGATATCGGAGCCCAGTTGAATATCTGGCGTTT
>JBDLWO010000097.1:0-2838 GCA_039804245.1 Bacteroidota bacterium | reverse complement strand
AAGTGATGGACTACGCCGTTTCTTCTATTACAAATGAGGTACTGCCGGGTCGTCAGGGTGTATTCGGCGACAGTGTGCAAACTGTGGCTGACGGCAATTCCGGGAAACAGCATGTTTCGAGGGTGGAGATACAGCGCCGCGGCGACTGGGTGTACCCGGTGGAGTTGCTCGTCACTTTCGGGGATGGCAGTACGCGGCTTGAACACTGGGCTGGGGAAGAGGGCGTTCGTGTTTTTGAATTTTACAATATGCCTCCGGTTATATCAGCCCAATTGGATCCGTACGGCAAGCTCGGCCTGGACACAGATATCAACAACAACAGCATGACCCTGCAGCCTGCATCTGCTCCGCTTTGGAAATACGCACTGAAATTCACCTTCTGGATTCAGAACCTCTTCCAGGCCATCACTTTTCTCGTATGAAACAGGTAACACAGGCGTTAATCAGAGGTATAAGTATTGGTTACAGGCTCAGATATGTGAGTCTGATTGTGTATTCGATGCAATTGCTGCTGGCACTGTCGGTCGGAATGCAGATCAGGGAGGTGCTGAATGCCTCTGTTGGCCATTCGATGGAAATAGAAAAACTGTATGCCGGATACGATCACACCGTCATCATGGATTTTCTGAAGGTGCACGGGGCGTCTCTCACCCCGCTTTTCGGACAGTTGAGGTGGCTTTTACTGGTATGGCTGGTGGCATCTGTTTTTCTGAACGGTGGATTGCTGCTGTGTGCCATTCGGCCGGAACAAGCATCCCGGGCAGCCTTCTGGCAATTTTCAGCCGGGTATTTCAATCGTTTTTTGAAGGCGGCACTGATATTTCTGGTGTTGACATTAATCTGGACGGCCCTCCTGTTTGTACCACTGTTGCTGAATCTGATGCCCATGCTGGAATCCTTCCGGTCAGAAAAAATTGCCCTCGCGATTGCTTTTCTGGTGCTGGCAGTGTGGCTTACCGGACTTGCCGTGCTGTTTATATGGTCGTTACTGACCAGAATCAGACAGGCTGAAGGAATGCGTACCGCCCGTGCTGCAAGGGTGGCCTGGAGCGATTTTTGGCGCCAAAAGAGTCAGTTTGTACTTTTTTCGCTTCTTTTTTTGGCGATACAACTCCTGTTGGCAGTGACCTTCCTGCTGTTGTCGGGAGCCGTTGGCACACATAGTGGCGCAGGAATTTTTGTGGTATTTTTGCTGCAACAAATATTCGTTTACAGCAGAATCGTATTGCGCGGTGTGATGTACGGTACGATTCGAATCATTCAGGAATAAAATGATCAAAAAAGCGATACAGTTCCTGCTGTTTTTCGGCATTGGAGCAACCATTCTTTTTCTGGTATTCAGGAGTCAGAATACAGCATTTCAGGAGCAATGTCGTCTGGACGGTGTGCCGGAGGATCAGTGCAGCCTGATGCAAAAGCTGCTCGACGATTTTTCGACTGTACACATCGGGTGGCTGCTGTTGGTCATGCTGGCTTTCACGGTCAGCAATATATTCCGTGCGTTGCGCTGGCAGATGCTGCTGGAGCCTATCGGCTATCAGGCCCGGTTTCACAACTCATTTCTGACCATCTTGCTGGGCTATTTTGCCAATCTGGGTTTCCCGCGCATGGGCGAGGTAATCAGGGCGGGCTCGCTGGCCCGGTACGAAAAGGCATCACTGGACAAAGTGATGGGTACCCTTGTCATAGACCGACTGGCCGATGTGGTGTGCCTTGGACTGGTGGTCGGACTGGCGTTTCTGTTTGAAGGTACCACCCTGCTGAATTTTATCAACGCGAACCGGCAATCGGCGGCGCCCACTGGTGGCATCTCCTTGCCCTGGATCCTGTTGCTGACCGGACTGGTGATATTGGGAGCCGGGTATATGTTCCGCGCACGCCTGCAGGAGCTGACACTGGTAAAAAAGGGACTGGAAGTTGTAAAGGGCTTTTGGGAAGGACTTCGCAGTGTACTGAAACTCAAGAGTCCTGCCATGTTTACCGTATATTCACTGGGAATATGGGTCATGTTTTACGCACAGTGCTATTTCAATCTGCTGGCTTTCCCGCCCACAGCGCATCTCGGTGCAGGAGCGGCGCTGATGGTTTTCGTATTTGGCACACTGGGCTTTGTAATACCATCACCTGGCGGCATGGGCACCTTTCATGCGCTTTGTATTGCAGCGCTGGCCCTGTATGGTATCAACGGTGGTGACGCCTTTTCATATGCCAACATAGCCTTTTTTGCCATACAGATACTGTATAACATCGTCGGAGGCGTACTGGCACTGGTACTTTTGCCAATATTAAACAGGGAGCGTAATAGTTAGTGTTCAGGCTCCCGGGCATATCTTTGCAGAAAAAGTTTTATGCAGGAACGTCCTGTTGATACCACACCGACAAGCGTTTGGGAGCACGCTCTCGACATCATTGCCATAGCCATTCCACTGGCCGGACTGGTACTGGCATCCGTTCGCTATCCGGAACTGCCGGAGGAGATACCTGTCCACTTCAACGCAAAGGGAGCCGCCGATGGCTATGGCGCCAGCTGGAATATTTTTTTGCTCCCTGCCATCAGTCTGGTTATGTCAGCCGGAATGGCTGTGCTGGCGCGCTATCCCCATCAATTCAATTATATGTCCACGATCACAGCAGAGAATGCTCCTTTTGAGTACAAGAGAGCGCGCGTAATGATCAGAGTGCTCAATGTAATGACCGGAATATTGTTGCTTTCAGCTGTATGGAGTATGCTAAAAGGCACTGATGGTGCAGCCAAACTGTCGCCCTGGTTCGGAGTGTCTTTTATCGGCACTATTTTGACTCCGGTGTTAATCCTGATTTTCTGGAAGCAGGACAAGC
>JBDLWO010000096.1:0-14679 GCA_039804245.1 Bacteroidota bacterium | reverse complement strand
GGCTGGCAGGATATTTATGTGGCCAATGATTATGTCTCCAACGATCTGCTTTACCTGAACGACAGGAAAGGTGGATTCGAAAACAAAATAGCCGGAATCTTTAAACACCAGGCTGCTTCCGCCATGGGAAGCGATCTGGGCGATATCAATAATGACGGCCTTTCCGATATGTTCACTACGGAAATGCTTCCATACTACAACAAAAGAAAAAAACTGTTTCTGGGGGCCAATAACTACTCCACCTATATTAATAACAATCAGTACGGATACGAATATCAGTACGGCAGAAATGTCATGCAACTCAATCGCGGACTCGACCCTGAAACCGGATTGCCGGTTTTCAGTGATGTCGCTTTCATGACCGGAACCCAGGAAACGGAATGGAGCTGGGCGCCGCTGCTCGCTGATTACGATAACGATGGAAATTGCGATCTGTTCGTCACCAATGGCTTTCCGCGGGATGTTACCGATCACGATTTCGCGCTCTATTACAGCACCGACCGTTTCCTGATCGCTCCCATTGACCTTCAGGAGCGTATTCCCCAGGTGAAAAGTCCCAAGTTCCTGTTCAAAAATCACGGTGAACTGACGTTTGAAGATATTTCCGAATCGGCAGGTGTGGCTGTCCCGGCCTTCTCCAATGGCGCTGCTTACGCCGACCTCGATAATGACGGCGACCTCGATCTGATCGTGAATAATATTGACCAGGAAGCATTTATCTTCAAGAACACCCTCAACGACAGCGAGAAAAAGCCGAACTACATCCGCATTAAACTCGAGGGAAGACAGGAAAACCCCGATGCATTCGGCGCCGAGGTAACCGCCTTTTTCAACGGGAAAAAACAAAAGACCAATGCTGTTTCCGGAAGAGGTTATCTGTCCTGCAGTGAAAGAATATTTCACTTCGGTCTGGGTAATGCTACAACCCTCGATTCTGTTGTTGTGAACTGGGGTGAAAACGAAATAAGTGTATTTAAAAATTTGAATATAAACAGTTTAAACATAATAAAATATTCTGAATCAAAAAAAGCGGCTCCTCTCGCTGCTGCGCAGCCCGTACTTTTGAACGAGCTGAATCCTGCCACGCTCGGTCTGGATTACACGCCTGCCGAATTCGATTATATCGACTTCAATGCGCAGCCTACACTCCCTCACAAATTCACGCAGTATGGCCCGGCACTTGCTGCAGGTGATGTAAACGGCGATGGCGACGATGATCTGCTGTGCGGTGGCAGCGCGCAGCACGACGCTACGCTCTTCATATCCAGCGTGGCCGAAGGTTTCGACCGGATTGTACTATCGCTCAAATCAGAATCAAACAAACAGGAAGAGGACCTGGGGCTGCTCCTTTTTGATGCCGATGGCGATACCGATCTGGATATTTATATCGCGCGTGGAAGTCCTCAGCAGGCGCCCAACTGGCCCTATTATCAGGATGTACTCTTTGTAAACGACGGACAGGGCGGGTTCACCCCGGCCCCCGGAGCCATACCAAAGGAAACCTCCTGCAACCAGAGTGCGCGGGCAGCCGATTTTGATGGCGATGGCGATATGGATATTGTCTCGTGCGCACGCGTGATGCCCAAAAACTATCCAAAACCCGACCGCAGTTTTATTCTGAGAAATGATACCAGGGCAGGCGGAGCACCTGTTTTCACTGATGTTACCAAAGAGGTGTGTCCCGAACTGGAATATATCGGCCTTGTCAGTGATGTATTGTGGACAGACTTCAACAACGACTTCCGTCCCGACCTCGTAATCGCCGGAGAGTGGATGCCGCTCGTTTTCTTCGAGAACAGGAACGGCAAACTGGTGCGTCTCGGGAATCCTTTTGGCTCAACAGACCCGCAGGGCTGGTGGACCAGCCTCGCCGCTGCCGATTTTGATAACGATGGAGATACCGATTACATTGCGGGCAATATCGGAACCAACACCTACTTTCAGTGTAGTGAAGAGGAGCCGGTCAGGGTATATGCCAAGGATTTTGACAATAATGGGGTCTATGATCCCTTCATCTCCTGCTACTGGAAAGATTCTCTCGGCCGGAAACATGAATACTTCTACCACACACGCGATGATATGCTGAAACAGCTGATCTCGCTGCGGAAGAAATTCAACGGGTATGGTCAGCTGGGTGAAGCTGCAGTACGGGATGTTTTCACCCCGAAAGAACTCGATGGAGCACAAATTCTGGAGGCTGACTTCATGGCTTCCTGTCTGGTGGAAAATCTGGGAGACGGGAAGTTCAGGCTGACAACACTCCCCCCGGTAGCCCAGGTAGCTCCCATATTTGGTGTTCTGCCCCGTGATGTCAATAACGATGGTATCACTGACCTGATCATCACCGGTAATGATTACGGTATGGAACTTATCCAGGGCCGGGCTGACGCCTCTTGCGGACTTGTCCTGATCAACTCAGGCAACAGTTTCCGTCCGCTCGAACCCGGCGAAAGTGGTTTCTCGGTGAGTGGAGATGCCAGAGCGCTGGTATCTCTGTTCTTTGATAACCGCGAACTGCTGGTGGCTTCACAGAATGCTGCGCCGTTACGGGTATTCGAACTCCCGCACCCTAAGAGCGTGACTCCTGTCAGACTCACACAACAGGAAACAACAGCCCTGGCCGTTTTTCCTGATGGTCGTAAATCGCGATTCGAATTCTACTGTGGAAACGGCTTTCTTTCCCAGTCATCGGGCATACTTTATGTACCAGCCGGAGCACAATCGATCGAAATATATAACTCAAGGGGTCAAAAAACGAGAACAATTCAGACTTCCGAACTGATTGCAAGGTAGTACTGACCGCAAAACGTCCAATCCACAAATCTCTGTTCATGGATAGAAGAAAAGCATTTCAACGAATTTCATTACTCCTCGGCGGTGTCGCTCTGGCGCCCGAATTGCTTGCCCGGGCACTTTCAGATGTGTCTGTATCGGCAGGTACAGTGCCCGCCGATCGCCTGCGTTTGCTCGACGAGATGGCCGAAACAATTATTCCGGCAACCGACACTCCCGGCGCAAAAGCGGCAAAAGTGGGTGAATTTATTATCCATGCCCTCGAAACTTGTCTGCCATCTGAACGCCGCCGTGCTTTTTACGAGGGTCTGGAACGGGCAGAAGCAGCCTGTAACAGTAAGTTTGGCCG
Organism: Bacteroidota bacterium; assembly: GCA_039804245.1. Classification (GTDB taxonomy): domain Bacteria; phylum Bacteroidota; class Bacteroidia; order Chitinophagales; family Saprospiraceae; genus M3007. Next base: position 11,537 of record JBDLWO010000096.1, on the reverse strand, counting down.
CTCCTTTGCCGATTGTACGGAAAGCCAGAGAATCGCCTTTTTTACAGAACTGGAAAAACAACCTGCTGATACAGAAGGTGTCCCCCCGTTCTTTACCGCTCTGAAAATGCTGACGCTGCACGGTTACTTTACTTCCGAAATCGGAGCGACACAGGCGCTCAACTACGACCCTGTGCCGGGTGGCTGGGTGGCTGATATGGTCATAAACGACCAGACAAATGCCTGGACACCCATGTTCTGACCTCCATCCATCACCATTCAAACACAGAAAATGAATATCAATATTGATTCTGTCAAAAAAAGAACCTTCGACGCTATTGTCGTCGGATCGGGCATCTCGGGTGGATGGGCAGCCAAAGAACTTTGTGAAAAGGGGCTCAAAACGCTTGTCCTCGAACGTGGAGCCAAACTCGAACACATTACCGGATACAAAACAGCCCTGAAAGCGCCCTGGGAACTGGAAAACAGGAATATGCATACCACCACGGACAAGGACGAGTACCATGTCCAGTCCAAGTGCTATGCTTTCAACGACGGCACACGCCACCTCTTCGTAAGCGACAAGGATAACCCGTACGAACAAAAAAAGCCATTCGACTGGATTAGGGGCTACCACGTAGGTGGCAAAAGCCTGATGTGGGCACGTCAGACGTACCGTTGGTCCGATTTCGACTTCGAAGCCAACGCCAAAGACGGACATGGCGCCGACTGGCCTATACGCTACGCAGATATTGCTTCCTGGTACAGTTATGTCGAACGTTTCGCCGGTATTAATGGAAACCGGGACGGACTGCCGCAGATTCCAGACGGAGAGTTTCTCCCCGCCATTGAGCTTACGGTACTTGAAAAGCATCTCCAGAAGGTTATCCGGGATAACTTCAAGGGGATGAACCTGGTGCAGGGCAGAAGCGCCAACGCAACCGCAGCCGTGAATGGTCGTGGTCCATGCCAGTTCCGCAATCTCTGTCACCGGGGGTGTCCGTTCAGTGCCGCCTTTGCCAGTCAGGCCGCCACTTTGCCAGCTGCCGCCGCTACCGGCAACATGACTCTTCGTACCGACAGTATCGTGCACTCGGTCATTTATGATGAGCAGAAAAAACGTGCCACCGGCGTCCGGGTTATTGATGCAGCAACCAGGGAGTTGACTGAATATTACGCGAAAGTGATATTTGTGAATGCCAGTACGGTGAATACCACGACTATCCTGCTCAACTCGGAGTCCAACCGATTTCCGAATGGATTAGGCAACGACAGTGGTGTGCTCGGGCATTATCTGATGGATCACTGCTACCGCGGGCGCGCAGGCGCATCACACGATGGATTTCAGGATCATTACCACAAGGGCCGACGGCCGACGGGTTTCTATATCCCGCGGTTCCGAAATATTCTCGGCGACAAAAATGACGGTTTCCTGCGCGGTTATGCCATTGGAGGAAGCGCCGAACGTGGAGCGGCCTGGGAAGGAGGCGCCTGGCAGTCCGGATTCGGTGCCGATTTCAAAAATGCCATGTCGAAACCGGGAGGGTGGGGCGCCGGCTTCCACATGCAGGGCGAGTGTCTGCCCCGGTTCGAGAACAAACTCACCATAGACAAGTCCAAAACCGATCAGTATGGTATGCCAACTGTTGCCTTTGACGCGCAGTGGAGCGATAATGAAATAGCCATGCTGAAAGATGGTAAAGAGGTGCTCACGGCCATTCTGGAAAAAGCCGGATTCAAAAATATTGAATTTTATGACTCCAATGAGGCGCCGGGAAAGGGAATTCACGAAATGGGAACAGCCCGCATGGGGAAAGACCCGAAAACCAGCATGCTGAACCGAAATAACCAGCTCCATGCTGTCCCGAATGTTTTTGTGACCGATGGCGCCTGCATGGCTTCTACCGGCACACAAAATCCTTCACTCACTTACATGGCACTCACCGCCCGCGCGGCTGATTTTGCCTTCAAGGCACTCAATAAAGGGGAGATTTAACTCAATCATCATGTTTATACATCACGTTTTCTTCTACATGTCGCCCGAAGCTACTGAAGCCGACCGGGCTATGCTCCGCAGGGGTATTGAAACACTCACTGGTATCGAAACCATTCAACAGTGGCATATCGGTGTGCCGGCTCCCACCGACCGCGATGTCATCGAAAGAGGCTATACATGGTCGTGGTTGTCCATCTTCCCCGACAGTGCTGCCGAAGCTGTATATCAAACGCACCCCGTTCACCTCGATTTTGTCAAAAATTACAGTCACCTCTGGACAAAAGTCGTTGTATACGATTCACTGTAAGCATGAATAAATACTGGATTTCATTTCTTTTTGTTCAATTTATGGCATTGCCCTCCTCCTTCGCACAGTTGAAACTGGCCGATATCTTCACCGATCACATGGTCATACAGCAACAATCGCAACTGGAAATTCATGGATGGGCAGTGCCGGGAGCCTCTGTAACTGTATCGTGTTCCTGGACTGATTCAGTCACGCCCGGGGCTTTTGCTGATCAGTCGGGAAAATGGCGTACGCAGGTACAGACACCCGCTGCCAGTCTCACACCACTTCAGATAGCCGTGGTATCGGGCGCCGACAGTATCATACTGGACGATGTACTGGCCGGAGAGGTGTGGCTTTGCTCCGGACAATCGAACATGGAATGGTCCACCTCTGATTCGCATTACGATACCAGACAGTTGAGGGGGAGCGATTATCCCCACATACGGCATTTCAAGGTACAGCATGCGGTGGAACTTGCCCCCCGGGATTATCTTGTTTCCAGCGGTTGGGAAATCTGTAATGATGTGAGTGTTCAGGGTTTCAGTGCTGTGGCTTACTTCTTCGCCCGTGAGCTGGCCGACAAACTCGGTATTCCTGTCGGACTGGTTAACAGTTCATGGGGTGGCTCACAAATTGAAAGCTGGATCAGCGGGGAGGGTATGGCATCCTCCCCGCTATTCAGAAAGTATATGGAGAACTTCCCGCGCGACTGGGCGGAAGCGGATGCGCGCTCGATGAAAAAAATAGCCGATTATGCGCTCGGTTTCAATAAAAAATGGCCTTCTGCCGCAGAGGAGGCAGCCTATACCGATCCCGGATTCGATATTTCAGGATGGAAAACCGCGAGACCCGTGCTTGCCTGGGACTGGCAGAATCTGTGGGCCTTCCGTGGTACCGGTTTTATGGCAACCGATATTACCCTGGGCGAAAGTGCGGCATCAGAGCAGTCATTGCTTCATCTTGGGCATGCTGATCTGGATGCCGGGCTTTATGTCAATGGCATTCTTGTCTGGAGCGGGAAAAATCTCGGGGGTGCGTCTATCACACTTGCTCCGGGCGTGTTCAGGTCAGGAAATAACCGTATTGTTTACAAGCAGAAGTTGAATAATGCAACCGGATGGGTTGAAATGGGTATGCGGGGCCCGGACTCCGATTTTTATCTGCGTACATCAGAGGGTACGGTATCGCTTGCCGGCGACTGGCGGGTAATGCCTTCGTTCAACGACCCGTATTATTTCGTACATTCGAGCAATAACCTCGGTACAGCCATTTACAACGCCATGATTCATCCGTTGGCCGGATACCCGTTACAGGGTGTTATCTGGTATCAGGGAGAATCGAATGCTGCGCGCGCGTACGAGTACAGAGAATCTTTCCCGTTGCTGATACGCGACTGGAGGCGTATATGGAAACGGGAAATGCCTTTCCTGTTTGTACAACTGGCCAATTACGAGGCTGGAGGAGGCGCTTCAGCCACTGGCAGCGAATGGGCGGAACTAAGGGAAGCCCAGGGAATGGCGCTTCGCTTGCCCGCAACCGGTATGGCTGTTACCATAGATATCGGAGAGAGCAAGGACATACACCCGAAAAACAAACATGATGTCGGAATGCGACTGGCATACGAGGCTATGCGCGTAGCCTATCAATCGGGTACGTTACCCGGCAGTCCTGTTGAGCCGCGCGTAAAATTCTGCTGGGGCCGTGCGAAAGTGAAATACCTGCCGGAATACGAACTGATCACCACCGACAAATATGGATATGTGAACGGGTTTGAGTTGGCAGGCTGCGATGGCCGGTTCAAATATGCCAGGGCAGTAATAAAAAACAACCACATCGTGGTGAAGGCCGATACAGTACGCCGGCCGGTTGCTTTGCGCTTTGCCTGGGCCGATGATCCGGATGATATTAACCTTTTTACATCAGCGGGCAGGCCCGTGGCGCCATTCAGAACAGACAAACTGAAAAGCATGACCGAAGGGGCAAAATTCGACACGACACGCTGAATTACTAAAACAACCGAAAAAAAATGGGGGTTACACCAGTCCGGGTAAAACGGTTTGCCCCCGAACCCGATCAGTCTTCGTCTTCATCGAACTTCCGGCGCTGGTAACCGGCATTTTCAATGGATTCATTGTCCATTTCCCATTCCTCGCCGCCGCCCTGTGCCGGCTTTTTGCCATTCCCGATCCGCACCTTGTCTGATACAGGTCTGGCAGCATTTTTCTCCTCGTTTTCTCCCGGAAAAAAGTCGTCGTTGCCGGAATCACCGCGTACATCGCGGCCCGCATTGGCAATATTCTTTCCATCAATACTTTTCGTGGCATGAGGTACCAGACGGAGTCGCTCCTTGCTGATCAACTGACCCGTAACGATACAGATTCCGTAGGTTTTGTTCTGTATGCGGAGAAGCGCGTTTTTCAGATCCTGAACGTGCCTCTGCTGGCGCTGTAAAAGGCGCTGCAGCATTTCAAGATCGGTGTGGGCTGTACTGTCGTCGTACCAGTCGCCCCCCTGCTGATTGAAACCGTTTTCATTCAGGTCTGCAATCTGCTGTTCGGTGGTGAGAAGCTCATCCTGAGCCATTTTCAGTTTGGTTTCCACAATCTCCCTGAACTCCAGCAGTTCCTCGTCGCTGTACCGTACTTTCAATTCATTCGACATGTTTTCGCTTTTAGAATGTTGTTGAAAAATGGGATCTAATTTCGGGGGGCAAAATTAGGGCAAAAAAAACTTTGGCAAACAGATAGATTAAAAATTAATCATTTCTGAATTTTGTCAAAGCAGGTTAATCTATACAAAATTTATAGGGATTTGTACGTGTATGTTGCGAATATTCTCTCCGTTTCTCATTTCATTTCACTACCTTTGCAACATAAATCCTGTATTCAAATGAAAACACTCCCCCGGTTTGTTCCGGAGGGTGTCCATTTCATTGAGTTTCGTTCGCCATACTGACAAACGGCTCTCGTGTCGCCTCCACATCTTAAATCCTGATTGTATGGTATTCAATAATATCCTTGAAACGATCGGCAAGACTCCCCTGATTCGCCTGAATAATATCGTAATGCATATTCCGGCTGCAGTCTATGCCAAAGTAGAGTCATTCAATCCCGGTATGAGCGCCAAGGACCGTATTGCTTTTCACATGATTGAACGAGCCGAAAGACTCGGCAAACTGAAGCCTGGCGGCACTGTTGTGGATGCTACAAGCGGGAATACCGGTTTCAGTCTCGCCATGGTGGCAGCTGTAAAGGGCTACAAGTGTGTACTCACCGTTACCAGCAAGATATCTGAAGACAAGCTGAACAATCTAAGGGCAATGGGGGCAGAAGTGATTCTTTGTCCGCAGGAGGCAAAACCCGACGATCCGAATTCATATTACAAAATGGCCCAGACGCTTGCCAAAGAGATCCCGGGCGCCTATTACATCAATCAGAATTATAACCTCGACAATGGTGAGGCTCACTATCTCACCACGGGCCCCGAAATCTGGGAGCAGACACAGGGGCGTGTAACCTGTCTGATAGGCAGTACAAGTACCGGAGGTACACTTTGCGGTACAGGTCGTTACCTGCGTGAACAGAACCCCAACGTCAGAATCATTGGCGTGGACGCTTATGGTTCTGTACTCAAGAAATACCACGAAACCGGTGTTTACGACGAAAAAGAAATTTACCCTTACCGCATTGAAGGCACAGGAAAGAATATTATTCCTGCAAATATGGACTTCGGGCTCATTGACCGGTTTGTGAAGGTAACTGACAAAGACAGCGCATTGCGCGCGCGTGAGCTCGCCCGCATGGAAGGCATGATGATGGGCTATTCCAGTGGCGCCGCTCTGCAGGCGCTCGAACAAATTCAGGATGAATTCACGGAAGATGATGTAGTGGTACTGCTGTTCTCTGATCATGGCTCCAAATATGTATCCAAATTTTTCAATGACAAATGGATGCGCGAACAGGGATTTATGGAAGAAGGGGAGAAAGCAGAAGCCGCTAAATAACAAATCAGATTTTCAATTTTCAACCATAATAACACGATGGATTTATTCGATCGAATTTTGAAGCAGGCGGGTCCACTCGGACAGTATGCCAGTTTTGCCGAGGGATATTACATGTTCCCCCAACTCGAAGGCGAGCTCGGAAACCGCATGAAATTCAGAGGGAAAGAGGTAGTCTGCTGGAGTATCAATAACTACCTCGGCCTCGCAAATCACCCGGAGGTGCGCAAAGCTGATGCTGAAGGCGCCGCCAAATGGGGACTGGCTTACCCGATGGGTGCCCGTATGATGTCGGGAGAGACCAATCTGCACCAGGAGCTGGAAACCAAACTGGCCAACTATGTGGGAAAGGAAGCCGGACTGTTGGTAAACTATGGCTATCAGGGTGTTATGTCTGCTATTGACTCGCTGCTGAGCCGACACGATGTGGTCGTTTACGATGCTGAAAGCCATGCCTGCATTGTTGATGCCGTGCGTATGCACATCGGCAAACGCTTCGCATTTGCCCATAATGATATTGACAGTCTGGAAAAATGCCTGGTTCGTGCCAAACGTATTACCGACGATTCCGAAGGTGGTATTCTGGTTATCACTGAAGGCGTTTTCGGCATGCGTGGTGATCAGGGCAAACTGAAGGAAATATGCGCACTCAAGGACAAGTACGGATTCCGTCTGTTCATTGACGATGCACACGGTTTCGGTATGCTCGGTAAAACAGGAGCCGGCGCTGCAGAAGAACAGGGCGTTACCGATCAGATTGATATTTATTTCAGCACTTTCGCGAAAAGTATGGCGCTGATCGGAGGCTTCCTCGCAGGTCAGCCTGAAATTATCCGCCACCTGAAATACAATATGCGCTCCCAGATTTTTGCCAAGTCGCTCCCGATGCCACTCGTGGTCGGACTGCTCAAGCGCTTCGAATTGCTGAGAGACCATCCGGAGTATCGTGAAAAGCTCTGGAATAATGTCCGGATGCTCCAGGGCGGACTCAAGGAGCGCGGTTTTGATATCGGAGATACCAACACCTGCGTTACCCCTGTGTATATGCACGGTGGAGTTGAAGAAGCTACCGCACTGGTGAAGGACATGAGGGAAAACTTCGGCGTTTTCTGTTCAATCGTGGTTTATCCTGTAATTCCCAAGGGAATGATCATTCTGCGTCTCATCCCTACCGCTGTTCATACTGAAGAAGATATTCAGATTACACTGGATGCCTTCTCCGCTGTTCGTGCCAGGATGCAGGCGGGGGAATACAAGTCTAACGTTCTGGAGCCGGCATAATACTGCCTGGATTGTACTATTATGATGAGAGCCACTCCGTTAATTCGGGGTGGCTCTCACTTTTCGGCTACTCTTTTCCGGCATTCAGTTCGTCCTGTAGTTTTTTAAGTCCATCCAGATCGCCTGAATCAGCCAATCTTGCCTGTTCCGGCCAGGTTGCCGGATCGTGCACCTGGAAAGCACTGCCTGCTTCATCCAGGATCCCGCGAATCCTGTCTACAGTCGTAGCACCCAGATCCTGCCAGGTACTGATACCGGCCGCCTTGAGCAGTTGTGCTATTTTGGGGCCAATGCCTTCCACAATTTCCAGATCATCATATTTAACTTTGGTACCGGCAAACATCACGGTAGCTGGCTTGGGTTGCTGACTTTTCAGAATATTACGCTCACTTTCACAGATAATCAGGTCATTTTTCAGTTTTTTGATCTGTCCGTGCAGGTTTTCAATTTCAGCATCAAGCTGGGTGATTTTAACCTTCAGGTCGGTGTTGTCGGAAGTGAGGCCATTCACTTTTTCGTTCAGAGCGTTATTGTCGGCGGTCAGTTCGCTTATTGTTGATTTTAGTGAACCTACTTTGTGGAATATCCAGGCGGCCAGCCAGCCGAGGATGAAAGGAATGATGCAGAGGGCAAGCGCCACAGGCAGGTTACCTGCGAAAGTGCAGTTATTGAGCAGTATGATTGCAGTTGTCATGATGTAGAGTTTAAGAAATTTACTGATTTACGGTGATTACAACCCTTCTGTTCTGGTGCCGCCCGTCTTCGGTGCCGTTATCAGCAACAGGGTCGGCCTCACCTTTTGAATCAACGGTGATTCGCTTCTGGTCAATACCGTTCTTGTTGAGGAAGAGTCCGATGGATTTTGCACGGCCGAGACCGAGTTTCAGGTTGATATCGGGTTCGCCCACGTCATCGGTATAGCCGGTTACAGTGAAAGTACTGGTAGTGGATTTGTGTTTTTCGATCAGTTTTTTCAGATACTCATCTACTGCGGGATCTCTGTCCCGTTCGGTCGAGTTGGTAGGGAAAAGGAATGTAACGGCATTGTCTGACTCAATGATGGCGCCTTCATCTGCCTTCAGCACCATTTTCACCCAGTCGAAGGCAGCAGATACCCGCGGAGGTGCTCCTTCTGCCAGCCCGTCGTCAGCAACTGCTTTAGTAACGAGCCTGACCCGGCTGTCGGGCAATTCAGGTTTCATCAAAGATTTCAGTGCTTCGGCGCGTTTGAGGCCGAGTGCCTCTCCGTCTTTTTCGGAAGCCCTGTACCAGCCTGTGATGACAAGCGTATCGCCTTGTCCGCCCCTCGAGAGAAGTGCTTTTTTCCACCCGGGGAAATTGGCGTCTTTGACCGGTTCCTGATTGTTCCAGGAGAAAAGAGGTTCTCCTGTTGAGGCCGTTACAGCGGAAATGTCCTCGCAACAGCGCTCCTTACAGTAGTTGTGCCAGAAGTTGGCACACCAGACTGTGTAGCCTGCAAAGAGCAGGATAATGAGCCATAGTGGAATTTTCATGTTACAAAAGGTTAGTTTTTCAATTTCATGTTTTGACAAATGTATAATGTATGGAATAATAAATCAGGTATTTGTCATTAAATTATAAATAATTGTAATTGGATTGTTTAGTGTGCAAAAAAAATCCCGGAAATTGCGCTGGGCAATATCCGGGATCAAAGCAGGCATATAATTGTTTCTGCTTATTTGTCTTCGTAGTTGAAAGGCAGAATCTTTACATCCTTCACAGTTGACAGCGTCATCAGTGTTTTGAGGCGCTCGATTTCTTCAATCTGGCTGATTGTTTTGAAGAGGAGCTGCTCATAGGTAGGAATGTCACGGCAGATGATTTTCATCAGGAAATCAGCTTCTCCTGTGATGATATAGCATTCTGTAACTTCATCAATTTCGCGAATACGGTCAAGGAAGTTATTCAGTGCATTTTCTTTTTTCCAGGCGAGGGATACCAGTACGAAAGTTTTCACATTAAGTCCCATCTGCTGTGGGTTTACCTGTGCGTGATAACTTTCAATGATTTCGCTCTGTTCCAGTTTTTTTACGCGCTCCAGCGTAGGTGCGGGCGACAGGCCGATCTTCTTGGAGAGATCGAGGTTGGTGATTTTGCTGTTTTCCTGAAGAATTTTGAGAATTTTCAGGTCAATTTTATCCAATTTTTCAGACATAGCTCGGACGGGAAGTATGAAATTTTATTTTGGTTCGGAAAAGTTGGTCAAAGGTACGTCTAATAAAAATATTGTGCAACTGAATATTGAATAATCATCTCAATATTTTGTTAATGCGCCAAATTGTCATTTTTGGGTAATAAAATATAGTTAAATTGATGTCAAAGGCAGTGGTAATGCCAAAAAAAATTTGCCCAATTACAGGAAAGTATAGTGTTAAAAAATAAAGGGGCCTTGTCGGTGCTTCTGTTGTGAAATTGCCAAACAAAAGCACTGGACAAGGCCCCCTGAGTTCGAATTGCCGGATATTTACAATATTTCCGGGGTTTTCGAAGCTGTTACGGGAAGATACCCATAGAGATATAGTCGCTGGCTATCTTCTTGAGCGAGCATACAAAGGCCGCTGTACGGATGTCCGGAATTTCCGGATGTTGTTTCAGGGTTTCCCTCATTTGCTGGTATGCGGTAATCATGGTGTCTTCCAGTCCCGAATTGACGAGCTCTACTTCGTTGCCACCGCGTGTGAGTATTTCGCGGTCGCGTTCAGATACTTCACGGCCGGTGAGTTCAACCACCTTGTCGAGGAGCCGTTCGAAGGCATTGTGCTGGAACCGGTTTTCGAGGCGGCCGAAGCGGTGGTGCGACAGGTTTTTCAGCCATTCGAAGTAGGATACGGTTACTCCACCTGCATTGATATAGAAATCGGGCAGAATGAGTACGCCTTTTTGTCGCAGTATGGCATCAGCGTCGGCGGTTACCGGGCCATTGGCGGCTTCTGCGATAATTCTGGCTTTGATACGGTCGGCATTTTCGGTTGTTATCTGGTTTTCAAGTGCTGCCGGCACGAGGATATCACATTCCAGTTCGAGTGCTGCCAGGGGCCCGCCGATATGTGTGGAGCCGGGGTATCCGATAATTGTTCCGGTTTCTTTTCGGAATGCGAGCAGCTGTTCGACGTCAATTCCGTTGGCATCAAAAATGGAGCCCTTTCGTTCTGAAATACCGATAATTTTCACACCACCCTCTTTCTGGCTGATCAGGGCTGTGTTGCTGCCGACATTCCCAAGGCCCTGAACGACCATAGTTTTGCCTGCGATACCTTTGGTCAGACCGATTTTCTGCATGTCATCTTCGTATGACACACACTCGCGCAAACCGTAAAATACTCCCCGGCCGGTAGCTTCTGCGCGACCGCGAATACCATTTTGTGTTACCGGCTTTCCGGTTACGCACGCGATGGAGTCAACTTCACCGTGGCGGAGTGCCTGGTAAGTGTCGAGAATCCAGGCCATTTCGCGCGGACCAGTTCCGTAGTCGGGAGCGGGTACGTCAATACCGGGGCCGATGAAGTTCTTTTTTACCAGTTCTGCGGTATAGCGTCTGGTAATATTCTGAAGCTGATCAACCGTGTATTTGGCCGGATTAATACGAAGGCCCCCCTTGGCGCCACCGAAAGGAACATCTACCAATGCGCATTTATAGGTCATAAGAGCAGCCAGAGCCATGACTTCATCCTGGTCAACAGTTTCAGCATAACGGATACCGCCCTTTGTTGGCAGCCTGTGGTGACTGTGCTGCACGCGATAGGCCTCGATCACTTCATAATCATTGCCGATCTGAACCGGGAAGCGAATCTGAAGCACGAGATTGCAGGCCTTGATTTGTTCAATCAACCCGCGTGGGATGTCGGTGAACGAGGCCGCCTTGTCAACGTAATCCTCTACACTCTTGAAGAAACTGATGTGATTACTCATTTTTTCCTTCCTTTAATTGGTGCTCTATTTTGGTTAGTTTTTTGTCCAGACGAACCAGATAC
>JBDLWO010000095.1:0-3202 GCA_039804245.1 Bacteroidota bacterium | reverse complement strand
GCGATTCGCCTTCGGTGGAAGAGTACAAAACAGAACTCTCCAGGGCCGACGATATAGAAGGGCTGGCTTATGATCCAAACAGAAATGCCCTTCTGCTGGCGGCCAAGGGTGATCCGGCAGTACCGTTCTGCTTGAACACCGCCCAGAAAATGACAACAACGGCGTAAACAGCCAGCAGCGCCTTGATACGGGGTTTTTCATCGGTTGCAGCCTTTTGCAGAGTCCAGATGTAGAAACCCACTACAGGCATCGCACCGAACAGGAATGCATCCGTCGAGTCGGAACCGAAGATGTTGCCCGGAATATACCAGGCGCCCACACCGGTTACCACCGCCGGAATCAGTACGGAAGACAGCATGGCGCCCACGCCCGTGGTACCTCCGGCCGACTGATCCTGGCGTACATCTGCGTGCGCGCAATGCTTCATGCCCACTATGAATACAAACACCCCGATGAACATACCAACGCCTGCTGCGGCGAAAGCGTATCCCCATCCGTAGGTATTCCGCATATAGGCGGCCACGAAGTTGCAAATCAGGGCGCCAATGTTGATACCCATGTAGAAGATACTGAAGCCATCGTCCTTCAGGGCTTTGTATCGCTCTTCATTGTACAGATTACCCAGCAGTGTGGAGATGTTGGGTTTGAAAAAGCCATTCCCCAGAATCATGACTGCGAGTGCCAGGTAAAAAGTGGTCAGGTTATTCGGAATGGCCAGCAGAAGATAGCCGATACCCATCAGAATTCCCCCCAAAATGATACTTCTGCGGAACCCGAGGATTCGGTCGGCCAGCAATCCACCGACAAAGGGTGTCAGATAAACAAGCGCGATAAACGTACCATATACATCGGCCGAAGTACCCCTGTCGAAGCCGAGTCCGCCCGACTGCGTATCGGTCATGTACAGGGTGAAGATACCGATCATCAGGTAATAGCCGAAGCGTTCCCACATTTCGGTGAAAAATAGAAAGGGCAGTGCTGCCGGGTGATTCCGCATAAGTGTTGCTTTTTTTGGAAATGTACTTGCGTTTCAGGGCGTAAATATGCGTAATTATTTTTCAATTGCCCTGTATGTGCCTATTCCAGGTCGAGATAGGGCATTATTTTTTGCAGCCACTCTCCATCGGAAAACGCCCGTATCTGCCGCAGATCTTCCACAGACTTGTACGAACCGTGCTGATTGCGGTATGAAACGATGATTTCAGCCTGTCGTCGCGAGATGTACGGATGAGCTTCCAGCTGCTGTGCTGTGCTGCTGTTGAGCGACAGTTTGCGAAGCAGCGGAGTGCTGGTGGTCAGTTTCGGACTGATCAGAGCAAAAACACTGTCGGGCAGTCCGTACATTTCCGAAAGCTGCATCACGGAAATAAAACCGCCCAGAGCATCCCGGTAACGGATAATCTGGCTGGCGCGTTTTTCACCAACCATTGGCAGTTTCTGCAATGATTCCGAATCGGCGGTATTCAGATCGAGCGGCCCGTTGTCGGCCCGTTTGTACTCCGGGATTTTTCTTTCATCATCGCCGCGACCATTCTTTTCCAGGCGGATATAGGGTTTCAGGCGCTCGAAGTCGGCGGGCTGAAGGCTCCAAATCCTGCCCAGATCGTCGGGTTTGCGAAATATACCGCCCTTGTCGCGGTAATTGCAGATGTTGCCGGCTACTTTTTCCGACAGCCCCAGCTGAATCAGCTCGTCTCTGCTGGCGAGGTTGGGATCGAACGGGAACAGGCGAACGGTCGGACTGCTGTCGGACTGTGCCATCCTGAACGATCTCATGGCGGTCTCAAATGCGGTAAAATCGGTGTGACTCTGTGGCTGATACCACTCCCGGATATTCGGCACGGCGAATACAACCGCACAAAAAGCGAGCAGAACAACACTGCCGAGGCGTTCTTTCCGGGTGAAATACAGGTAATTGATGAAGCGTTGTTTCATGATGCATGAATTTTGAAGGTGTTATTGAAATGGTGTAACAGTTCAGTTGGAGAGACGACAAACCCAGGCGCCTCCGGATTTCACATCGTGAAACGCCCATCCGTTTTCGGTACATTCCTTTCGCCACTTTTCGGTTTTTTTGCGACTGTTGGAGGCGTCGGCTACTACTGTCCGGAATCGCAGCTTGACATGGCACTGTGTCAGTGAAATATTGGTATTGCGGGAAAGAATAATGAAGTCAACAGGAAAATCCGGCAATGACCGGGCGTCGTAATCTGATTCAAAAAATGCCATACTTACCCCGGAAAAATTGATGAATGGTCCCTTCCGGATGAAATTGTCTGATTGAAACAGCATTTTGTCGTTCAGATGTATTGATGTGCGGTTAAAAATGGCGGATGCCGTTCTGAATCCTCCGGCAGCAAACAACTCCTGCTTTCGTGCAATGGAATCGGACAGTGTGATTGCCCGGTTTCCATCAAAAAAATCAATCATGCGCTGTTGTCTGGAGAGATAATAGACAGCAATTGTCTTCTGATTCTGCTTTTGCGCGCGTGCATGCAGGCGATAGCATCCCAGAACAGCCACAATTGACATGAGTGCCACGAACCAGCTTCCCCGCCGCCATACAATCAGTCCGCCGAGAAGTATAATGGCAACATACATCACAACTGCCACCCATGAAGGAATCCAGATTCCTGAAATCACGCTCAGGGGGAGCTCCTGAATGGTATAAATGACCTTGTTCATATACAGAACCATCAGGTAAAGCATCTTGCCGGCAATTCCGGCGGCTGCCGGCCATACACTGTCTGCCATGATCAGCAGCGAGCCACCCCAAAGGAAAATCGCTCCGCCGAGCACGACAATCCAGCCGGACAACCAGAAATAAACCGGAAACTGGTTGAACAGAAACAGCGAAAGCGGCAGTGTGCCCAACTGTGCCGAGGCGCCGGCAAGCAACACTTTCAGGCCTTCGTCGGCCCATTGCGGCCCGGGAGGGAACATACGGTACATACGCGGGTAGAAAAATACCATACCAGCCACGGCGGCATACGACAACTGAAAGCCTACGTCGAATAACAGATACGGGTTGTTCAGCAACAGAATAAAAGCGGAAACGGGCAGGATATTCCAGGCCGACGACTGGCGGTAGAGAGACTTTGCGAGCAAATAGACCGTGAACATTACCGAAGCGCGAAGTACCGAAGCAGAAGCGCCCGTCAGGAAAGTGAATGCCCAGATAGCGAGCAGAATGGCCATTGTT
>JBDLWO010000094.1:0-4917 GCA_039804245.1 Bacteroidota bacterium | reverse complement strand
CAGCAGTGTTGGGTCCACCCGCATGTCGAAGTGGTTGGCCATGTAGGCCATTTTACCGTGCGCGTTGGCGTTGAGCCATTTCTCCAGTTTTGCGGCCTCCTCATCAAGTTTCTGCGCGCGCGCAAAGCCGATAAACCCGAAACCCAGCCGAAGTGCTTCCCTGCGAATCAGTTCAGTATGACGCTCGGTAACAGACATTACTGGTACTGCTCTGCGTAGTACTGCTGGTAGGAGCCGGAAATAACATGTTCCAGCCATTTCTCATTTTCCAGATACCAGCGGGCTGTTTCACGGAAACCTTCTTCAGACCTGACCGTAGGAGCCCAGCCCAGTTCGTTCTGCAATTTGGAGGAATCAATGGCATATCGCCGGTCGTGCCCCGGACGATCCCTGACAAAAGTGATCAGCGAACGCGATGAGCCTGCCGGGCGGTCCAGCAGATCATCCATGATGTCGCACATCTGCTGCACGAGATCGAGATTTTTCCATTCATTGTTTCCGCCAATATTGTAGGTCTCCCCTACCCGACCCTGATGGAAAATAACATCAATAGCCAGCGCGTGATCTTTTACCCAGAGCCAGTCGCGTACGTTCTGTCCGTCGCCATAAACCGGCAGTGGCTTATTTGTGCGTATATTGTTGATAATCAGCGGAATAAGTTTTTCCGGGAAATGATTGGGGCCATAGTTATTACTGCAGTTGGACAGAACAACTGGCAGATGGTAGGTATGAAACCAGGCCCTGACGAAGTGGTCGCTGGCTGCTTTTGAAGCCGAATAGGGAGATCTGGGGTCATACGGTGTATCTTCGGTGAATAGCCCTTCATCGCCCAGTGATCCATAGACTTCATCTGTGCTTACATGGTAGAAACGCTTGTCGGAGAGCTCATTGCCCCAGTGTTGCCTGGCTGTATTGAGCAGGTGTACGGTTCCCAGTACGTTCGTTTCAACGAAGGCTACAGGATTGGATATGGAGCGGTCCACGTGACTCTCGGCGGCGAGGTGGATCACGCCCTGAGGCTCATACTGACTGAATATCCGGTCGAGCGCATTGGGGTCGGTGATATCGGCTTTCTCGAAGAAATAATTCGGAGCGTTCTCGATATCGCGGAGATTTTCCAGATTTCCTGCATAGGTCAGCAGATCCAGATTAACGATGCGGTACTGAGGATACTTCCGGACAAACAGCCTTACTACATGCGAGCCGATGAACCCTGCTCCGCCCGTGATAATGACAGTCTTCATTTTACTACATTTTTAAAGTATTCGTAGGTGAGAGCGAGCCCCTTTTCCCGGTCGAACTTTGGTTCCCATCCGAGGATATTCCGCGCCTTGGTGATATCCGGTTTGCGTTGCTTCGGATCATCCACCGGGAGTGGCCGGTAATCAATGTAGGCTTTGGGATTATTCACCAGCGCAAGAATTTCGTGTGCGAATTGCAGAACAGTTATTTCGGAAGGGTTACCCATATTGACTGGCAGAAAATAATCGCCCAGGAGCAGGCGATAAATACCCTCTACCAGGTCGTCAACGTAGCAGAATGAGCGCGTCTGGGAGCCATCGCCGAAGACAGTGAGACCTTCACCGCGGATAGCCTGGGAGAAGAAAGCGGGAAGTACGCGGCCATCGTTCACGCGCATACGCGGGCCGTAGGTATTGAAAATACGGATAATCCGGGTATCCACCTGGTGGTAGTTTCTGTAGGCCATTGTTATTGCCTCCATATATCGTTTTGCTTCGTCATACACTCCGCGGGGACCCACCGGATTGACATTTCCCCAGTATTCCTCGGTTTGCGGGTGAACCAGCGGGTCGCCATACACCTCTGAAGTGGATGCCACCAGAATACGCGCCTGTTTCTCTTTGGCTAATCCGAGCAGGTTGTGCGTGCCATGAGCCCCGACCTTGAGCGTCTGGATAGGCATCTGAAGGTAATCAATAGGACTTGCCGGAGAAGCGAAATGGAGAATATAGTCGAGCTTTCCGGGAACATGCACGAACTTGGTCACGTCATGGTGGTAATATTCGAAACTTTTCTCCTTGAAAAGATGTTCGATATTGGACAGATCACCAGTGAGCAGGTTATCCATACCAATAACTGTGTAACCCTCTCTGAGGAACCTGTCGCTCAGGTGAGAGCCTATGAAGCCTGCTGCTCCGGTAATGAGAATTCGTTTGTTTTCCATAAAAGATTTTGTGCGCCTGGCGCGAAAAAATATCCGCAAAGGTAGAACGGTTTGAAATGAAATACGCTGCTTTGGTAAAAATCATTACCTTGGAGGCTTATAAATTCATCGAATATGGCATCCATTCTCTCTACCGTTATAGGTATTATCTTTGTTATGCTGCTTTTCAGCATGCTCTCTTCCACTATCCTCGAGCTGATTGCAGGTTACACCTCCCTGCGTGGAAAGCACCTGTTGAAGGCTATTCGGGGAATGATCGGAAGTGATGGCGCCTCACAGTTCATCAAGCACCCATTTTTCAGGCAACTGGCGGCGGGCTCCAGCGAGCGAGTACATGACAATGGCAAAAAAGTATCACTACCGTCGTACATATCGGCGGGTACGTTCTGTTCCATCCTTCTGGATATACTGGAAATAGACCCTTCAACCGATCTCAAAAAGAAAATAGAATCACTCCCGGAAGGGCCACAGAAGGATCTGGCGGTTTTTCTTTACAAAAATACCGGAGATGATCTGGTTGCGCTCAAAAAAAGTCTCGAAACATGGTATGATGAAGTCATGGATCGGGTGACGGGGGCCTACAAAAGGCATACACAGTTATATTTGCTTGTCATCGGTTTCAGTGTAGCTGTCGTGTTCAACGTGGATATGCTGAATGTTTATGGCAATTTGAGCACCAATGCGTCGCTGAGTAACCAGATTGCCGATCAGGCAGGAGTTTTTGTGGATTCATTTGAGCGACCCACCTCCCCCAACCTCGACAGTACCGATGTAGTAAGAACGCAGGAGCGAATAGCAGAACTGTTGGGAGACGATTACGTCGGGGCACTGAAATCGCCGCTTGGACTGGGTTGGGAATGGCAGTCGGAACAAATTTGTGCCTGTTTTTGCATCAACTGCATCAAATTCTGGGCGCTGAAACTGGCAGGCTGGCTCACCACAGCGCTGGGTATCTCACTTGGCGCCACATTCTGGTTCGATGCGCTGAAAAAACTGGTCAGCATCAGAAATGCGGGTTCTGCCTCATCGGGCGGTTCGAAGTAAAAACGGGGTGTTATGAACGGTTAAAAGACCGACGAGCGTAATATTGGTCGGCGTTATTCGCATATTCTTCTGATAGTTGCGAAATGCCCGCGCTTTTTGTGCTACTTTTGCGCGCCATTTCAGGCAACACATATACATGGAAGAGAAACAGAACAAGATTCAGACAATGATCGGCATGGGGCTGATCTTTTTCCTGCTTTACCTTTGGATGCAGTTTTCTGCACCACCTCCCAAAGCAGAGGCACAGCAGGATCAGCAGCAAGCTACACAAACAGAACAGACTACCCAACCAGCTGCGCCGGCGGCTCAACCTGCACCGGCACCAGCGCCCGTACCCGATTCGCTCAGAAATGCACTCGCCTTTGCTCAATATGGTCCTTTCGCAGGTTCTGCATCAGGAACAGAACAGACAGAGGTACTGGAGAATGATCTGGTAAGGATTACGTTCACCAACAAGGGAGGTCGGATAAAAGAAGTTTTTCTCAAAAAATACGAGAAAGTAAATACTGACACAGCCGGGAACGATATCAAGTCGCCACTGCGTCTGCTGGAAGATGAGAAAAACCGCCTCGATCTGGAGCTTCCTGTCAATGGTGTAGCGGGTGGCAAGGTGAATACCGGCGACCTCTATTTTGCCACTACCAAAAATGGCAACACACTGGTTTTCAGGGCTGATGCCGGAAATGGCAACTACTTCGAACAGACATACACACTCAGTCCGGACAACTACAAACTTACCTGGCAGATAGGTGGTAACGGCATTCGCAATGTGCTGGGCTCTGATCAGATACGCATCAACTGGAGCAACTACCTCGATAAGCTGGAGCGAAACCAGACTTATGAACGGACGATGGCATCCGTTTACTACAAGGAAGACGGGCAGTCTGCCGACTATTGTAATTGTCGCGAAGATGATGTGGCCAGTCTGGGTGAGAAACCTGTGAAATGGTTTTCGCACAGCAACCAGTTTTTCAATACATCTGTCATAGCCAATGATTTCACTTTCCGCGAATTTGTGGGCGAAACCAGGGTATTCACTCCTGTCGAACCTGATCTGAAACTGCTCAAATCAAGTGCTGCAATTCCCCTCAACAACGGTACCGCCAATCTGACAATCTATTCTGGTCCGAACGAGTTTGACCGTCTGTATGCCGAGGGAAATTCGCTGCAGGATGTAATACCGTTCGGGGCGAGTTTCTTTGGCGCCATCAACCGCTGGGTGATTCACCCGATTTTTGATGTTCTGGGCATGTTTATCAGCAATCAGGGTCTTGTGATCCTGATGCTTACCCTTCTGGTCAAACTCATTGTATATCCGCTTACCTACCGCATGGTACTCAGTCAGGCCAAAATGGCGGCACTGAAACCACGCATTGATGATCTGAAGAAGAAATTCGGCGACGATCAGCAGGCAATGAGTATGGAAACCATGAAGCTGTACAGTGAATTCAAGGTCAATCCGCTGGGAGGTTGTTTCCCCATCCTGCTCCAGATGCCAATCTGGTTTGCCTTGTATCGTTTTTTTCCTGCTGCCATCGAATTCCGTCAGCAAAGTTTTCTGTGGGCTGTTGACCTGTCGAGCTACGACAGTATCATGCAGTTGCCTTTTGAGTTGCCATTCGGCGCTGGCAGTCACATCAGTCTGTTCACCATGATCTGGGTGGTAACCACCCTCTGGTACACCTGGT
>JBDLWO010000093.1:0-14994 GCA_039804245.1 Bacteroidota bacterium | reverse complement strand
AAAAGCCCGCCTGAATAATCAGACGGGCTTTTTGACTTCGTAGCGCGAGGGAGGCTTGAACTCCCGACCTTGCGATTATGAATCGCACGCTCTGACCAACTGAGCTATCGCGCCATGCTTTTTGAAAAGCGGACGCAAAGGTACTACATAAGTTTAAATTTGCAAATCATTTTTTTCAATTTTCAGGGTGCCTGAAAAAACTGAAGATCGTTTTTCCGTAGTTCCGCACATCAAACAACATCGGATGTTCCAGAAAATCGTGGTGCGGATTGTGCTCCAGCACGAAAATGCCATCGGGTAACAGGAGGTCGCGCTCGAATATCAGATCGGGTATGGTATCTATGGTGGGCAGCGCATAGGGCGGACCCGCGAATATGTAATCCCACTGTCCCGAAGCACTGCCAATGAACTTGAAGACGTCCATCTGAACCACCTTCACCTGCTCCGCGATCCCGAATTCCTGCAGCGTTTTCCTGACGAACCGGGTAGCATCGGGAAATTTATCCACGTACGTAACATCCTGACACCCCCGCGAAACAAACTCATAGCTGTGGCTGCCTGTGCCACCAAACAGATCCAGCACCCTGGATGCTTCAAAGTCGAGCAGGTTGTTCAGAATATTGAACAGTGCCTCTTTGGCATAGTCGGTGGTGGGCCTGGTGGGCCAGTGGTCGGCTGGCGGGTTAAAACGTCGTCCTTTCAGTTTTCCTCCGATTACTCTCATGTGCAAAGCAGGTCGAACCAGTAATGGGTTGGCAGGCTTCCGGCCCCCGCGGGCCATTTCTCCGTCAGTACCGGCTGTATGAATTTGATCTGTTCAATGTAGGTGTACAAACTCTGATATTCTTCGCTGCCCGGGCGCAGGGTACCGCTTGCGTGCAGGGGCGTTCTGCGCGGATCAAGCCTGAACTGTTCGTAAACAAGCAGTGTGAAATACAACAGGTCGTTGGGCTTCAGGAAGTTGAATGTATTGTAAAACTGCAGGTTCCGGTTGTCGAAAACGGCCAGTTGGGCGAGCTTGCCCCTGATGTTCAGAAAAACCGACCGCTCGTCAGCCACCGAGGACGCCCCAAACGCCCTGATCAGTCCGGAAGCCTGGTGCTGTATCGTTCCCTGCGGCAGAATACTGCTGAAGCAGGGATCAATAGCCCACACCAGCTGACAGTCATACTCTCTGATCAGTTCGTGCCCGAATAGAAGGTTGCGTGTATCGGCGTGCAGCAACCGGAAATAGCTGGCTGTTTCTTCGTGCCTGAACAGTTTGTCGGGGATGAGGGTCGTCAGTCCGGATGTAACGGCGCATACTTTTTCCCGGAATGGCATCTGCAGCAATTCCATATCAGACAGATGCGCGGCCATTTCCGACTCGGGCCAATGCCTGCCCTGTTGCGATGGCTGGTATTCCCACATCTGCAGCGACAATATATCTCCATCCCTGCCTAATGCAAGCAGAGAAAAACTGTCGGTCGAAACAACCAGCCTGAGTCGCCCGGCGGCAGTGTGCGCGGCATTTAACTGGGGCGCCTGAAAATGGAAGATGCAGTAATCCATATCCGGAATCGGCTGCAATTTACAGGTACTTGGCCGATTTGCAGTGAACCTCGGGGTGATATTCTTGTTAAAGTGCTTATGTCGGTGCAAAAAGCAGATATCGTGATCGCCGGAGCCGGTCTTGCCGGACTCACCATGGCAGTTGAAATGGCCGCCCACCCATTCTTCGACCAGTTCAGGATTGTTATACTGGAGCGGGACGAAAAAACGGCCAACGACAGAACCTGGTGCTTCTGGGCAACGCCCGACGAACCGTTGCCCCCCGTAATCTCCCGCTCCTGGCAGGGGGCACACTTCTTCGGCCTCAATGGATTCGAACGCAGGCTTGGTATCCATCCCTATACATATAATATGGTGCGCAGTTCCGACTTTTACGGCTGGGCCAGAGCGATAATTCAGCAAAAAACCAATATGGAGTGGGTGGAAGCAGATATTTCCTCCATTGACTGCGCTGCCGGACAGGTTCATACCAGTAAAGGTGTCTTTGAAGGCAATTTTGTGTTTAACTCCGCTATCCGCGATTTCATTGACCGCAAATCTGACGATGCCCGGTTTACCCGGCTGTTACAGCATTTCAAAGGCTGGATCATAGAAACCGATACACCTGCCTTTGATCCTCATGCGGTGACTTTCATGGATTATCGTATCGAACAGGGCGCCGATACGCGCTTTGTTTACGTGCTGCCTTTTTCAGACAAAAAGGCTCTGGTTGAATATACTGTTTTTTCTCCCGAACTGCTTCCCGACGAGGTATATGACAGGGAATTGTCGGCCTACATCAGCCAAAAGCTGAATATTACGGATTTCAGGATAACTGAAACGGAGTTTGGTGTTATACCCATGACAGATCTGCCCGTCAGGAACAGGGAAGGGCGTACTTTCCATATCGGAACAGCCGGAGGCTTTGTCAAAGGCTCCAGCGGTTATGCATTCAAAAGGACTCAGCGCAAAACGGTGGATTTCCTCAACGGGTGGGTGTCATCGGGCGCTCCGGATGAGTCGCTCCTCCGATCGAAATGGCGATATCGCTTCTATGACTCGGTGCTGTTGCGCGTACTGAATAATGGCCTTGTGCCAGGAAGCAGGTTCTTTACCATGCTTTTCAGTAAACTCCCGGCCACGCTGGTATTCAGGTTTCTGGACGAAGACAGTACTTTTGCAGAAGACCTGCGTCTGCTGAGTGCGCCTCCGACACTGCCGTTTACCCGGGCGGCATTCCTGCAGATACCGGCATTTCACCAGATATGACATCCCGCACAGGCATCAGGGCCGGTATCACCGGCGGTATCGGTACAGGCAAGACCACTGTCTGTCGAATTTTTCACGAGGTGTTCGGTATACCGGTGTATTATGCCGATGAATGGGCACGCCGCCTTGTCACCGAAGACAAATTGCTCGCAGCTGAAATCATCAAGTTGCTCGGGGAGCAGGCTTACCTGCCCGATGGCGCCTATAACCGTCCGTATGTGGCCTCTGTAGTATTCGATCATCCGGAAAAACTGGCCGCCCTGAACGCACTGGTACATCCCGCGGTGGAGAAGCACAGCATGAACTGGCACCGCGAATACATTGCCGCCGGTGCGCCTTATACCCTGAAAGAGGCTGCCCTCCTTGTGGAAAGCGGCGCCTGGAAACACCTTGATTTTCTGATCGTCGTAACCGCGCCGGAAACGCTTCGTATAGAAAGAGTCATGCAACGCGATCATATCAGTGAGGCTCAGGTGCGCGCGCGCATGAGAAATCAACTGCCCGAAGCCGAAAAAATTGAAAAGGCCCGGGCCATTATTCAGAACGACGGTATCCGTGATCTGATGGCGCAGGTAACCGATATTCACCAACAGATAATTGCCCTGTCCCAAAAAAAGTAAACAATTTTTTGCAATAAATCAGAAATCTGTCATTACCTTTGCGCCTCGAAAAAGCGAAAAGCGATTTAACAAAAATAACTGCCACCGCGCGACATGAAAAAAGATATCCATCCTGCCAGCTACCGTACGGTTGTTTTCAAGGACATCTCTACCGATGATGCTTTTCTGGGCAAATCCTGCATCAATTCAAAAGAAACCATCACCTGGGAAGACGGCAAAGAGTATCCCCTCGTGAAAATGGAAATATCTGCCTACAGCCACCCTTTCTTCACTGGCAAGATGAAGTTCGTAGATACTGCAGGTCGTATTGATAAATTCAACAAGAAATTTGCGAAATTCTCCAAGTAATTTCTCTGATTTTTCCGGCTCTTGTTGCCGCATAAATCCCGGGCTTTCCACGCGAAAAGTTCGGGATTTTTGTTTCAGGATATTTCCGCCCATCCCCGTATAACTGGATACTGTCGGGTCTGCTTTCTCTCTGGTTGCTTACTTTTTCTGTGATAATTACCCGATATCCGTATCCAACACCTAATTTTGCAGTCAGTACTCCCCTTGTGAATCAACCACCGTTACCAGTATGAATATCATTCTTTTCGACAGCGACGCAAGAAACCGGCTGCTCCCCCTGACGGCCACCCGCCCGGTTTGTGAGCTCAGGCTCGGAATTCTCACGCTCAGAGAAAAATGGG
The DNA here is from genome assembly GCA_039804245.1 of Bacteroidota bacterium. GTDB lineage: Bacteria > Bacteroidota > Bacteroidia > Chitinophagales > Saprospiraceae > M3007. The sequence continues at coordinate 10,886 of JBDLWO010000093.1, read as the reverse complement.
AGAGACGCCTGAATGGCTCTGTCTCCTACATCACCCAGGAATATCTGCAGGAAAAGTTTCCAATAAATGTTGAAGATGAAAATCTTGTCATCAATGGAGGGTTGGTGCCCAACAGTCAGATCTGCGAACGTATCCTCGCGCTGAATCTGAATGAAGCACTGCTTTTCAACGGCGAACTGGTGGCAGCCCGACTGAATGAGGCCCGGTTTGAATCACTCATCGGCGATGAGGAAGCTAGTGAACTTCGGGGCATTGAACTGCCGTCCGATTTTCCACTCACGTTTATAAACCGCCTCTGGCAAATCACGCGCCTGAACGGCCAGGCAATATCCGACGACTTTGAACTGCTTACCCGCGGCCGGCAGTCGCTCCCGATCTCCGATACAAATCAGGTCATCGGCCCATCCGGCCATATCTTCATTGAGGAGGGCGCTGTGGTGGAAGGTTGCACCTTCAATACAAAAAACGGCCCTGTTTACATCGGCCACAACACCGAACTGATGGAAGGCTCCTCATTCAGAGGACCAGTGGCACTTTCACGCGATTGTATCGTCAAAATGGGCGCGCGGATTTATGGTCCGTGTTCTTTTGGCCCGGGTTGCAGGCTGGGAGGAGAAATCACGCGTTCTGTCATGATTGCCAATTCCAACAAGGCCCACGACGGGTACCTGGGTGATGCGGTGATAGGGGAGTGGTGCAACCTGGGCGCCGATACCAATAACTCCAACCTCAAAAACAATTACTCTGAAGTAAAACTCTGGAGCTACGAATCCGACAGGTTCGAGCCTACCGGAGAACAATTTGTCGGACTGATGATGGGCGATCATTCCAAATGTGCGATCAACACCATGTTCAACACCGGTACGGTAGTGGGTGTGGCAGCCAATGTTTTCGGTGGCGGATTTGTTCGCAATTTTGTGCCCGATTTCTCCTGGGGCGGCCCTGATAATCCGTACAGAACCAATAAATTCCCGGAAGTTTGCGAAACAGCGACCGTCGTCATGCAGCGCAGGAACCTGGTGTTTTCCGACGTTGACAAGGCCATTCTTTACCATATCTACGACGAAACTGCCCGGTACCGCTCCTGGGAAAAGTAGTTGTATCTCTAAATCGGTTCACTCCGCATCACAGGCATGATCAAATACGAAAAACGCGGCGTTTCGGCTTCCAAGGACGAAGTCCATGCAGCTATCGCGCATCTGGACAAGGGTCTTTTCCCCACTTCATTCTGCAAGATATTGCCCGATGTGGCCGCCGGTCACCCGCAATATTGCAATCTGTTGCACGCCGATACGGCAGGCACCAAATCGAGCCTTGCCTACCTCTACTGGCGCGAAACAGGAGACATGTCGGTGTGGGCCGGTGTGGCACAGGATGCAATTGTTATGAACCTCGACGATATGGCCTGCTCCGGATGTATCAACGATTTCGTACTGAGCGGCACAATCGGACGCAATAAAACGCTCGTTTCCGGCGAAGTAATCGCATCGGTGATTCGCGGCGCCTCCGATTTTGCCGATAAAATGCGCGAACACGGGGTTCAGATTCACCTGGCCGGGGGTGAAACGGCCGACGTGGGCGATATTGTCCGTACAATTGACGTGGGTTATACGGTATTTGCCCGAATGAAAAGAAAGGAGGTAATTGTACCCGATATCCGTCCGGGCGATGTTATCGTCGGACTGGCTTCTTTCGGACAGGCCAGCTATGAACAGGAATACAACGGCGGTATGGGAAGCAACGGACTCACTGCCGCACGACACGATGTGCTCAGCCATGAATATGCCGAAAAGTACCCCGACAGTTTTGATCCCAATCTCGATCGCTCGGTGGTTTATACCGGCAACAGGAAACTGACTGACATGATCAAGCTGCCCGATGGCAAACAGGTTACTGTTGGCAAGCTCATCCTGTCGCCCACGCGCACGTACGTACCTGTACTGCAGGAGATTCTGAAAGAGCACCGCAAGAAAATTCATGCGCTTATTCATGTAACCGGAGGCGGGCAAACGAAAGTGTTGCGCTTTTTTCAGAACGCACATGTCATCAAGGACAACCTTTTTCCGGTTCCTCCGTTATTCAGCCTGATACAGGAAAGCAGCGGTACTCCGTGGCGCGAGATGTATCAGGTGTTCAATATGGGGCACCGTATGGAAATCTACCTGCCCGCCCGTCATGCCGAAACCATCATGGCTGTTGCTGAAAAGTATGGCATTGAAGCCAGGATCATCGGAAAAGTGAAAAGAGGCGACGGCGAAAAGGTTACTGTAAAAGCTCCTGCGGGCAAATTTGAATTCGTTGGTTCATGAATTTACCTGAAATGTCGTTCAGAATTATGATGAAAAACAGCTGGATACTGGTTCTGACAGCCTTCCTCTGCGGGGCCTGTTCTCAAAATGCTCCGGTCGACAAAGTGGCCGCTCTTACTTCGCAACTGGCCGCCCTCGATGCCGAGATGGGGGGAGCAGCAGTATCCGATCCTTCAAAAGCCGATAAATTCATTCAGCTATCTGAAGAATTGGCTGCCCTGCAGAAGCCAGCTGATCCTGACAAATCCATCGGGGTACTCCTGAGAGCCGCCGCGCTCGCAAAGGCAGCCGGCAAACCAGCCAAAGCAGTTGAGCTGTATGAGCGTGTGCATACCGAAATGCCCGGGCATCCGAAAGCGCCTATGGCACTCTTTATGTCGGGTTTTGTATATGAAAACGATCTGGGTGACCTGCAAAAAGCGAAGTCTGTATATGAACGCTTCCTGCAGGAGTATCCCAACGATCAGGATTTTGCCGATGACGCCGGCAGCGCACTGAAGTTACTCGGCAAATCGCCGGAAGAAATTGTCAGAGAGTTTGAAAAAATACAGTCCGGAAAATCTGAGTAGCGACTTTGTCGCCCTGTATGAGGCCTTTGTACAAAGCATAGGTCCGGAGAGCGTTTTGCGAATGGCTCCCACGCCCTCCGGCTTTTTACACAGGGGTAATCTGCTCAATTTTTATCTGAACTGGCACGCTGCCAGTTCGCGCGGCGCTCGCCTGCTCCTGCGCATAGACGACCTGGATGCCGACAGAAAACGCCCCGTGTACGTAGCCGGTATTTTTGAAACACTCCGCAACTACGGTTTCAGTTGGGATGTTGGTCCGGGCAAAGAAATGACTGACCCGAACGCATGCGTGGCCGATTTTGAGGCTGAATGGTCGCAACACCATCGTATAAACCTGTACAATGACCTGCTCGCGCGCCTGCGTGAGACGGGACTCCTTTTTGCCTGTCGCAAATCAAGAAAAGATATAGCTGCTGCCGGAGGCGTATATCCGCCGGAGTTCAGGGAGCAGGGCCTCTCACTCGATGATCCTGATGTTGCCTGGAGGATAAAAACTGCCGGACTTGATTCGTCTGTGCAGGATTTTGTGGTGCGCCGACGCGACGGGATACCCTCCTATCAGGTGGCCTGTGTGGCCGACGACCTGTTTTTTGGCGTGACGCATATCATCCGCGGGGAAGACCTTGAGCCCTCTACCCGGGCCCAGTTATGGCTTGCCGGGCTGTTGGGCGAAAACGCTTTTACCGAAATCAGGTTTCTGCACCACCCGCTTGTCAGGAACGAACTGGGAGAAAAACTGTCGAAATCGGCCGGTGACGGAATTCGGGGATGAATTGGACCCAGGTCCCGGATATGAGTTTACTCTCCCTTGGGAATTATCTCGGTCTTTTCACCGAAATAATGTGCGAAACGGGCCATTTCTTCAGCCAGTTCCTTGTTCTGTGTAGCCTTCAGGTACGTCTGACTCAGCGAGCGAAGTACCTGATACATAAAACGATCCATTTCAACTACCTGCATTTCTTTGGTCCACAGGTCAATGCGCAACGTGTCGCGGTGCTCTTTGTCGAACAGCGCAATGGCCATAGCCTTGCATTCTTCCAGTGCACCGTTGTTGCGGTCGCTGGCGCCCCACTCAATTTTTACAGGTACATTTTCTGCGTCGAGGCCAACACGCAGGGTAATATCGCTTGATTTGACTGCTTCGTTCTGTTCCATTGAATCATTCATCGTGAAAACTGACGCAAAGGTATGCTTCCATCGGGCAGAATGATGCAACATCGGCACTTTTTAAGCCGGGAATTCGCTGCAGTTGCCTACTTTTGTCTGATATGATTATTCACTTCGGTTTTGATTTCGATGGCCCGGTCAGTCGCACCGACGGAGTGTCCGGACAGATTGCCTGGCTGGGGCCGCGCGGACTGCTCCGCTGGCTGGAGGCGCAGCTCGGTCTTGGCGGTTATCCGCCCAATACTGACTACATACGTGTTGAACTCTACCGCCAGGCACTCGGACAGTTTGGCGACGGATTCTATATGGAGTCGTTTCGTTCCGACCGTTTTGCCACAGCGGAGAGCCTGCTCGTCTTCCGGGATGAACTGCTGGGGGCCGGGTGGAACTTTGAAACTGATGAAAACACGCCTCCGCGACTGGCTGCTTTGGCTGGGGTGGAGACGATATTCCGCAGTAAAATGCACGCACCCGGTATGAAAGGGGAGGTAATGGGCTTCTCTGACCGCTTTGAACTGGTCATCAGTGCTATTTCCCGAAACAGGATCAATCTGAAAGAATTGTATCTCCATGAAGAGGCAGTGTTTCAGTTGCCGGTGATCAGACGTGTACTGGCGGCACTTGAAAAAGTCGGTTGCCGGGTAATTCCTCCCTCAAAGCCTGCCGGCAATAACCCGCAAATAGTGGTATTGAATTGCCGCCGCGACAGCGATGCTGCCGTTTTTCTGGCACATTTGCTGCGTGAAAACCAGTCATTCCGACCCGTGATGCTCACTTCGGGTTCCAGTCTGATGCTGGAACAGAGCCTCACGTCCGAATCGTTGCCCGCCATGGGAATCCCGTCTGCCTCGCTGGCGCGCCCCTCTTTGCAGGCCCTGAAACTTGCTCCCGCCTTTCTGTGGGAACCGGTGGATGTTTTCAAGGTAATGGAGTTCCTCACATTGCCCGTGAAGCCCCTGAACAACGAACTGGCACTCGAAATTGCCCGTGTGATGGCCGAAAAACCGGGTTTTTTCAGCGCAAACTGGATAGCAGCTGTCGAGGGCTTTTTTGAGAACAATGATCCCGACGGAAAAATCAGGGAGCAGTACAATTTCTGGTTCAGACGCCCGCGCTTTTCTGCCGACCGACTGGCGCCTGCCGGCGATGCTGAAGCTGTTTATTCCTATCTCTTCGACTGGGCACACGGGCAATATGAAGATGGCGGCAAAACAGACACATCGCTGTTGCTGCTCGCAGAACAGGCCGGGCGAATCGCTGAACTTCTGAGAGCTATTCCGGAACAATGGATATCATATCTGGAACTGGAACGGATAGTACGTACCATTATAGAAGCGGCCCCCATGCAGATCACCCCCGCCGAGGCTGGCGCTCTGCAGTTTATAAGGCAGCCCGGCGCACTGGCAGGAGAAGCAGAATCACTGGTTTGGTGGAATTTTGTACACAACAGCGATACACCGCCACCCGATAAATGGAGAAATGAGGAGCGGGACTGGCTTTCATCAAAAGGCGTTCATTTGCGTACACAGCGCGAAATAAGCCGGATGAATCAGATACTGACTGCCAAACCGCTGAATTACACCACCGGAACGCTCGTACTCGTCGTTCCCGATCAGGTGGATGGCGCCGAAACGCCCCCGCATTTATTGCTCAGTGATCTCAAGGTCAGGCTGGGCGACAAGTTTGATAACTGCGTATATCATACCGATAATGCTGCCGACCGCGAGCGACTCCGAACAATTTTCAGGCAACCCGCCCGGGTACAATTGCAGGTTGGTACTCCCGCCCGCCCGCGCGCTCAGGTATACGTGAAGAACCCGAATCTGATATCAGGAACCGAGTATGAAACGCCTACCAACCTGGAGTCGTTATTTTACTACCCGCATCGCTGGTTTTTCAGACAAAAACTGCGGCTTTTCCCCTCATCACTGCTCAGTGTAACCGGACACACAACGCTGCTCGGCAGTCTGGCGCACAGGATATTCGAGATACTGCTGGAAGAGCCCGTCAATACCATGGGCAGGGAAGATATTTTCAACCGGATAGACGCAATTGCCTCTGATTTGCTGCCCAGAGAAGGTGCACCTCTGCTGCTCTACGGAAGAGAACCCGAGCGGAATGCTTTTATCCGGAGAGTCAAAAATGCGGCCTGGAACCTGGTCAGTATTATCCGCGATAATGGCTGGGCTGTAGAAGCCACCGAGATCAGGCTGGAAGGTGAATTCTGCGGCATACCCGTACGGGGGAAAGCAGACCTGGTACTCCGCCGCAACGATGAACGCGCTATTCTCGACATCAAATGGAGCGGAATAAACCGCAGACGGGAACTGATCCGGAATGGGGAGGACCTTCAGCTGGTGCTGTATGCCCACCTGCTGCCCCCTGAAGGTTACTGGCCTCATACTGCCTACTTTATTCTGGAAGACGGGAAACTGGTAGCGCGCAACGATCAGGCATTCAGGCAGGCTCTTCAGGCATCCGCAGGCTCAGATCACGCTATCGCTTCAACGGAAATATTTGAACGAATGGAGCGGACTTATCAATGGCGCGTCCAACAGATCAGTAACGGCATAATAGAAATCCGGACGGAACGAACAGCCGCTGAACTGGAATCGCTCTATGAAGGACAACTCACTGATCTGCTCGAAATGAAACAGGAGGAGTCCAGATATGATGATTACAGAGGATTGCTTGAGTGATTTTTCGAAATCCGGACTGCGTTTGTCAGGGAAAGTGGTGAACTTTGAAGTAAATCATCACACACTTCATTTAACCGTTACCATTGACACCCTCTCACCAATGAAAAAAGACCGCCGTACAAGCCCATTTATATGAAACAAACGGGCGAGCCTGTTGAGAAGATTATGCTTTACACCGGACTTGACCAGAAAATTGTTGAAAATTTATAAGAGGTACAGTGTTAAAAACCAGGCTTTTGGCCAGCAATTTTCCCCTTTTCTGGTTTTAAAACAGCATCTCCCGTTTTATCAACTTCAGTTGATCGTTTTTGGTGTCATTTCCGGAAAATAAAATCGATTATGTCGCCTGCAATCATAGATTGTCTGTCTGATGCCGCCACTGCCATATCGCCCGCATGCCCGTGTGCCCATACACCCAGGAGTGCCGCTTCTTCGGGTGTATAGCCCTGTGCAAGCAGCCCTGTAATAACTCCGGTAAGCACGTCGCCTGCTCCGGCAGTGGCCATAGCCGGGTTTCCGGAAGAATTGAACCAGCAGAAGCCGTCCGGCAGAGCCACAGCTGTATGGGCGCCCTTCAGAACAATAACTGTCCGGTAGCGAACAGCCATTGCTCTCTGCAGCTCATTTCTGGCAAAGTTGTCAGGTGTTTTTCCGAAAAGACGTTCAAACTCCTTCGGATGGGGTGTCATGATGGTATTTTCCGGCAGCAAATCGAACCAGTCGCGGTTCAGGGCCAGCAAGTTGAGTGCATCAGCATCGAGTACAAGTGGAGCGTGGCACTGGCAAAGCAGTTTTTCTAACGCACGGGCTGTTTCAGGAGCCTGACCGATACCCGGTCCGACGCCCACGGCGTTGAAACTCTCCAGATCAGGGATATCTGACAAAAATTGTGCCCGATGGTCGGGGCTGTACATCGCCTCCGGGACACTGCCCTGAAGCACGATGTAGCCACAGCGGGGAGCGTGCACAGTCAGAAGCCCGGCGCCCGCTCGCAGGCACGCCCGCGAGGCAAGTACGGCGGCACCCATTTTCCCGTAACTGCCCGCCACAATCAGGGCGTGTCCGTATGAGCCTTTGTGGGAGAATACAGAACGTGGCCTGATAATCTTTCGGGCAACTCCCTCAGTCAGATAATGAAAAGGGGTGTCGGTTGTCGTCTCATAATCCGGATGCAGCCCGATGGACCCGTATTCCCATTTCCCTGTATATTTTTCATTCTCAGGGAAAAAGAAAGCGCGTTTGGGTGCCTCAAAAGAGAAAACACGACTTGCCCTGACTACTGCCGCTCCCGCAGTCGTCTGATCCATGAGTAATCCGGAGGGGGTATCTATACTCACTTTTTCACCCGGATGATTGTTGAGCAGATGGATAACTTCCGCCCAGTCATCGGTCAGAGGGCGGTTCAGTCCCGACCCAAACAGGGCATCAACAAACAGCGTATGTTCCGCAAGTTCCTGGAAAAAGCCGGAGAATTCGGGCAGGCTATTCAGACTGATTAATGGAAGGCCGGTTGGCAGTAATGTCATCTGTTGATCAAAATCGGCGGAATGTCGTGTCCCGAAATTACAAACTGCTAACTTCGCGGCGAATTGAGCGCTGTGCAGAAAACGCGCAACAGCCACGCCGTCGCCACCGTTATTGCCAGTACCGGCCATAACGACAATCGGGCGCGACTGATCGGGATAGCGGGCCATAAACCAGTCGGCAAATACGCCGGCAGCCCTGTTCATCAGGTTGACAGATGAAACGGGCTCGTGTTCGATGGTGAACGCGTCCCATGCGCGGATTTGCGGAGCAGAGAATATTTTCATGGAAACAACACAGGGTAATTTTTTTAACGGGTTAAAAGTAGTGGAATTTGCCAGTGTTCTGGCTGGTCCGGCCGCTGGAATGTTCTTTTCCGAGCTGGGCGCCACCGTCATCAAGATTGAGAACAGTTCTACCGGTGGAGATGTGACCCGTTCCTGGAAAAATCCGCTGGAGGCTCCCGACGCACCCGTATCTGCCTACTGGAGCAGTATCAACTGGGGTAAACAACACATATTTCTCGACCTGAACAGGGAGGATGACCGAGGTGCCGCTCTCATGTACGTTTCGGAGGCTGATGTGGTGATTTCCAACATCAAACCCTCGTCGGCGCGCAGGATGGGTATTGACGCCGACTCGCTCTGTTCTGCAAACCCGGGGCTTATTTTTGCACAGCTGAACTCCTGGGCCGATCCGGAAGATGAAAGTCCGGCTTTCGATGCCGTATTGCAGGCGGAAGCCGGTTTTATGTATATGAACGGAGAGGAAGAGCGCGCGCCGGTTAAAATGCCGGTAGCCCTGATAGATATTCTGGCAGCACATCAGTTGAAGGAGGGTATCCTGGTGGCTTTGCTGAAACGCGAAAGAACCGGTGAGGGATCGGTGGTGACAACCTCCCTCGTGGAGTCGGCCATCGCGTCTTTGGCCAATCAGGCGAGTAATTACCTGATGACGGGATATATTCCCCAAAGAATGGGTACGCGACATCCGAACATTGCACCTTATGGTGATGTTTATACTACTTCAGACGGGAAATCCGTTTTACTGGCAGTAGGAGCCGAAAGACAGTTCAGAAACCTTTGCAACTGTCTGGGTCTGGATCATTTGCCGCAAAATGAGATGTTTGCATCCAACGCTGCACGGGTGAATAACCGGGAAAGTCTTGACGGTTATATCCGGAAAGCCATATCATTGTACGAACTGGATGAACTGATGCTTTTGTTTAAAAAATGCGGTGTACCTGCTGCCCGGATACGCGACATGAAGCAGGTATTTGAACTCCCTGCAGCTGAAAGACTTGTGCTGGAAGAAACGACAGCAGAAGGGGTTCCGACCAGACGGGTAAAAACAGTAGTATTCAGTATCAAATCATCCCAAAATTGTTAATTTCGTGGAAAAAAACAGTATTTTAAAAGCGCTTTCAGCTGTTCGTGATCCGCAAACAGGCCGGGATATTGTATCGGCCGGTATGGTGGAAGACCTTCAGATTGAAGGTAATAACGTGAATTTCAGATTGGTGGTGCCCAGTCTGCAGATGCAGGGGAAGTCTGAACTGAATTTCGCCTGTATGGGAGCCATCGCTGAGCAGTATCCGGATGCCAGTGTAAATATACATTTCATGACGAGGGCCTCCGACGGTATGGCCCCACCTCAGGCGTTGCCCCATATCAAACATATTATTGTGGTGGCATCCGGCAAGGGTGGTGTTGGTAAAAGTACCGTTTCTGTAAATCTTGCCCTGGGGCTGAAGCAACTCGGCGCCCGGGTTGGCCTGCTCGATGCCGATGTGTATGGACCCAGTATGCCCACTATGCTCGGACTGGTCGGCAAGCGTCCGCCAGTCAGGGATATTACAGGAGTACCCAAAATGTTGCCGCTGGAGTCGTACGGAATTCCTTCTATCAGCATAGGGTACATCATCGAAGAGGAGCAGGCAGTTGTATTGAGAGGTCCGCGACTGGCCGCCATTATCAAACAGTTCATCAATGATGTACTCTGGCCCGAGCTCGATTTTCTGATTGTGGACCTGCCTCCCGGCACGGGCGATGTACAGCTTACCCTGGTTCAGACCGTGCCTGTGACAGGTGCCGTTCTGGTAACCACACCCCAGGAAGTGGCCCTGGCCGATGCAGTGAAGGCCATGAATATGTTCCTGCTCGATCAGATCAATATTCCGATTCTGGGCGTTGTGGAAAATATGGCCTGGTTCACCCCCGCCGAACTGCCTGATAACAAGTATTATATTTTCGGAGAGGGTGGTGGAAAGAAGCTGGCCAAAATGAGCAAGTCGGTATTGCTTGGCCAGATTCCACTTGTTCAAAGCATACGCGAGGGTGGTGATACAGGGAAACCGGCTATTACCCAGGCCGATAATCCGGCTGCCGCGGCCTTCCTGGAGGTAGCCAAAAATACCCTCAGGCAGGTAGGAATGCTGGGCGTGTAGCGTGTGCGGGGTGTGTAAAAGGGAAATATTTCTACATTCGGAGTTCAATATTTGAAGGGACTGTTCAGAAAAGTGTGTCAAAGTGAATCGTGCTGCATAATCCTGTTCTGGTGCCCGCTGCAGTGAGGAAATCCAAACTAATAATCGTCAACATGCGTCAATTCATTATCAT
>JBDLWO010000092.1:0-22254 GCA_039804245.1 Bacteroidota bacterium | reverse complement strand
GCAACCTGGAGCCTTATGTGGGTGTAAACAATCCTGGCAATGAACAGTATGCTGCCAATGTGCAACTCAATGCATCCGGAGGCCGCTACTACGAGGCGGGCACTGGCCGCTACTGGTGGGCTGGCGTCAAGTTCTCGTTGAGGTAACCGGGTGTCTGATCAGTGTTCTTCTGTGCGGCCGAAAATTTTGCCAAGGGCAAAAGCATTCCTGATTGCCTGTTCTTCTTCCAGTTCCTGTTGGTTGGGCGTTTCGGTGTCAAGTCCGGACAAATCGGGCTGACCAGCATCGGCCCAGGCGGTGTACCAGGCAGAACTGACGGCCAGAATGGCTGCCCGCATTCGTCTTTCCACCATACCATCAAGCGCCTCCTGGTAGGCAGAAGCAAACTCACGGCAGGGGTGAATACCCATGATTCCCTGACGCATATCCGGGCACATCTGGCGGTCTGCGGGAAACGATTCCCGCAGTTTTTTCTCGAAGGTGAGCACACTGTCAACCATGTTATGGCTGTCGAGTGCGCATTTCCAGAACCAGTCGCGGGTGTTTTCTATGTAAACCGGTTTTCCCACAAAATAATCATATGATTCGTCGGCAAAAAGTTCCGGTATCCGGCTTTCCCAAAAGCCGTGGATGCCATGCTGTCCGGTTTTTTGACCGTTGTAATTACTGCACGTGTGCAGCGGCACGTGCGCGTCACCTATGTAGTGGCCAATTTCAGCGGACAGTTTCAGTATCTGGCGTGCATTCCGCTCCCTGAATGCATGTGTCAGCTTCTGTTGAAAATGCTGCAGGTTCCAGGGCAGAATACCGTGTCCGGAGATGAACTCCCGGAAAAACGCTGCATCCGGGCGCGTATCGAGGCGGCCCCAGTCGGAGAAAAAGCGAAACACAGAATCCGGGTCAATATCCTCTTTGCCGGAGTAAAATCCGGGTAAAACCGTGTGATGAAACCACTGTTTATATTCCCGTTCCATCACCGGCATCATGGTGTCGCGATGGCTGATGAGCAGGGTAGTATCACCCTTTGAATCAACAATACAAATATCTGTGTGCTGAATCAGTGCGTCGGACCAGTTGCGGGGAAGGTTTGCGAACGGAGGTGTTCCGTATTGGTCCAGGTCAATAAAATGCCTTGAGCCTTCCAGTCGGGTAGAGTACCGTCTCATATCGGGGTCAACAGCGTGATCGGAGATAAAATCAATATTTTTCTTGAAAAAGACCATCATTTCCGGGGGCAACGTGAGAACAGCGAGCCGGTTGATGCGCTTGTGAGCGAAGAACCCCCAGGAGGGGCAGTTTTTACGTGATTGTTCCGGCATTTGCGCAGCCGACAGAATCAGGACAGAAACAGTGCATACGGATAAAATCAGCGGTTTGATCGGGTGTTTCTTCATGGTAATTGAGTTTTGAAGCGAATGATTTGTACTACCAAGTTACGGGAAAATCAGATAATTAACAATAACTTCATTTTGGCTTAAAAGACAGGTTACACAGGGATTGGACTTTTGCAGCAAATTCTGTATCCTGATTATGAAAAATGTCTTCCAACCTCTGTTCGGCATGTTCCTATGCCTGCCGATTCTCCTGAGTGCCCAGAAGGGTACTATTTCCGGAAAAGTGATTGACGCCAAGCTGGCAGAATCGCTTATTGGAGTAACAATTATTCTCGACAACAATGCGGGTGGCGCCATGACCGATTACGACGGCAACTATACCATTGCCAATGTGCCGGAGGGTATCCACCAGATTTCCATCAACTACACCGGGTTTGCACCAAAAACCATCGGCGAAATCAACGTTCGTGCCGGCGAGACTGTCACAATTGATGTAGCGCTTGAAGAGGCTGCTGCCCAGGCGCTGACCGAAGTGGTAGTAGTTGCTCGTGCGAGCCGCGAATCACAGAGCGCTCTGACCATTCTGCAGAAAAACAGCACAACCATTGGTGATGGTATCAGTTCAGAAACCATACGCCGTACACCAGACCGCACTACCGGTGATGTTATCCGTCGCGTGAGTGGTGCCAGTCTGCAGGACAATAAATTTGCCGTAATCAGGGGGCTGAACGACCGTTACAATATAGCCCTGCTGAACGGCGCCATGCTTTCGAGTACAGAGCCCGATCGCAAGGCGTTTTCTTTCGATCTTTTCCCGTCGGCCATGCTTGACAACCTGATTGTTGTCAAAACGGCCAGTGCCGATTTGCCCGGTGAATTTGCTGGTGGTGCTATTCTGCTTAACACCAAAGATATTCCTGAGCGTACTTTCTTTTCTGCAACGCTGAATAGCGGTTACAACACGGTTACCACCTTCCGGGAGCACCTTGGCGCACAGGGCGGATCTACCGACTGGCTGGGTATGGATGATGGCTCGCGTGCACTGCCTTCCGGCTTCCCGGATACAAAAACATTCGTAGGTGCATCAAACGATGAGCAATACGATTATTCCGGTACGATACCGAATGACTGGAAAATAGAAATGGAGCGCAGTGCGCGTCCCAATGCAGGTTTCCAGATAAACGGGGGCTTTGCTACCGATCCTGCAGCAAAAACGCAGTGGGGCACTACCGTGTCTCTTTCATACAGCAACCAGAACCGCCTGCAGAACGGTCGCCGCTTCGACTACGACAACTCCGGCAAACTGTTCGACTACACCGACCTTCAGTTCAAGAACAACGTACTTTGGGGTGCATTGCTGAACAGCGCCGTCAAATTCAATAACAGATATAAAATCGGCGTTCAGGGTACATACTCTACCAACACCGACAATATAGTGAGCGAACGCTTTGGTGATGATATCGAGCAATACAGAAAAGTTGCTTCCACTACAATTGAATACACCGAGAATCACCTGCTTACCACCCGTTTGTACGGCGAACATCAGTTAAGTGAAAAAGGTGCGCGTCTGAACTGGGGTGGTGGATTCAACAGAAACACCAGAGATGTTCCTTCCCTGCGCCGCATGTTCTACTTCAAAAACTTTGAAGATACCACAGACGCCAGCATCAATTATCAGGCGTATGTGCCATTCGGATCGGCTGATCCGTACCGCAGCGGCCGTTTTTACTCCAATCTGGCCGAAAATACCTGGAATGGCAATGTCGATCTGAGTATCCCGTTTGCTATCGGCGGACAGAAGCAGACTTTCAAAATGGGTGGATTGTATCAGCAGCGCGACAGGCAGTTCAACGCCCGGGTAATGGGCTTTGTACTGGCCAATTTCCTGCAATTTAACTACAACAATCTCTATCTTTCTCAGGATTCCATCTTTATGCCTTCGAATATTGGCCCGAGAGGATTTGTGCTTGACGAGATTACCAACCCGAGCGATGGTTACAAGGCAGGTTCGGATTTGTATGCCGGATACGCCATGTTCGAGAACAAGATAGCCGATCGTATTCGCCTGAGCTGGGGTGTTCGCGCCGAAAGTTTCCACCAGCGCCTCGAGTCGGCCCGTTACGGCACCAACGTACCGTTAGTAGTTGACACGACAACCACGAGACTGCTGCCATCTTTCAACCTGACATACAGCCTTACGGAGACACAGCAACTGCGCCTGTCGGGCTCCAAAACCGTCACGCGTCCGGAGTTCAGAGAGCTGGCGCCATTCGCCTTCTACGATTTCTTTCTGAATGCAGGTGTGGTAGGTGATCCGGGTCTGACGCCTGGCAATATCTGGAATGCCGACATCCGGTATGAAATTTATCCCGGCCAGAATCAGCTGTTCAGCGTGAGCCTGTTCTACAAGAAATTCACCACGCCCATTGAGTTCACATACAGCTCACAAGGTGCAGGTACACGTACATTTACCTTCCAGAACATACCCGGAGCGCAGAACTACGGAGCAGAAATTGAAATCCGCAAAAATCTCGGGTTCCTTGGTACGAACTTTGAAAACCTGGTTGTTTTTGCCAATGCAGCGCGTATTTTCTCCTCACTCGACCTGTCGAACGTATCTGCGTACGATACCACCCGCGCACTTCAGGGGCAATCACCCTACCTGATTAACGCCGGTGTTTCATACTCCATTCCGGACTGGGGACTGAACACCACCGTGATGTTCAACTCTATCGGAGACCGTATTGCCCAGGTAGGCACCGTTGGATACGGCGACATATACGAGCGCCACAGAAATCTGCTTGATTTCCAGGTGAGCAAGAAAATCGGTCGCGGAGGCGAGATCAGACTGACCTGGAGCGACATACTCCGCCCGGACTTTGTGTATTACCAGGACGTGAATTCGTCCCACAAATTTGAAGCAGATCAGGATAACGTCATGCAACGACTCAACCTCGGCAGCACCATTTCACTGTCGTTTGGATGGAAGTTCTGACGAACCTGATGAAGATAATTGGATACAGATTTTAGTAGTTTTAAGGTTAGGAACTTAACTACGAACGGCCCGGGCGACGCAAGTTGTCCGGGCTACCTTTTTTGGTGGGGGAGTATCAGTGTTTTTACAAAAATTCGGCTATTTAATGAATACTTAATTTTAACTTAACCGGGTTTGACCGGTTTAACCCCGAATTTTGCAGGACAAATTGCTGCCTTCAACATGAAACGACACGTTGATATAGTTGTACTTTCAGACATTCACCTTGGCACCTACGGATGCCATGCCCGTGAACTCAATCTGTATCTCAAGAGTATCGAGCCGGAAACGCTGGTGCTGAACGGAGATATCTTCGATATGTGGAACTTCCGCAAAAGTTATTTCCCCAAAGAACATCTCGAGGTGGTACGGCGTCTGTTGAAAATGGCGATGAATGGAACGAAGGTCTATTACCTGACGGGCAATCACGATGATATGCTCCGCAAGTTCGGGGAGGTCTCCCTGGGTATTATACACCTGCGCAACAAGCTGGTATTCCAGGTTGACGGGAAAAAGCACTGGGTCTTTCACGGCGACGTATTTGATCCGAGTGTACAGCGCGTCAAGTGGCTGGCCAAACTCGGCGGGGCCGGATATGACGTGCTGATCCGGATCAATCGCCTGGTAAACAAGACAAGATCAATATTCGGCCTGCGCCCCACTTCGTTCTCGGCCAGGGTCAAGAAAAGCGTGAAAGGCGCCGTCAGGTTTATCAATGACTTTGAAAATACGGCCATTGAAATCGCTGCCGAGAACGGATATGATTACGTTGTCTGCGGACACATACACCAGCCCCAGATACGTATGGTTACAGCTGCCAATGGCCGCGAAGTTTGTTATATGAACAGCGGCGACTGGGTAGAACACCTGACAGCACTGGAGTGCAACAAGGGGGAGTGGAGTATCTTCAAATACGACCCGCTCGATTTTGAGCTGGTGAGTCCGCGTCTTCATGTGCCCGATGATGATCGTCAGAGTATCGAACTCCAGCGCGCTGCGGTACTGCCGGGGCTGTCTGGTACAGCAGCCTTTGAACTGGTCTGAAATGAAACTGCCTGACCAGCGCAATCTGATCAGGCAATTTCTTCACAAAATTATACCGGCCGGGGGGGACAGGTTTTGCACTCCGGCCGGTTCATTGTTCAGTGTACTCCGGAGTCCCTGAATACCCGTTTCAGCCAGGGTAGCATCAGGTAAAGAACAGTGGCAGAAACGGCCAGCAGTACAAAATTTACCCAGAAGAAGTTGGATTTATCCTCGTACTTGTCCCACATGGTGGCCAGTACGCCCGACAGTTTATTGCCCAGAGAAGTAGCCAGTTGCCATCCGCCCATCATGAGTCCGGCTAACCTGGCCGGCGCCATTTTCGACACCATGGAGAGTCCCATCGGGCTCAGGCAGAGCTCTCCGACGGTAATCACGGCATAGGTGGCAATTACCCACCATGCGGAAGCCTTTTCGGCTCCATTATGGCAGGCATAAACAGCCACCACCGTGACAAGCGTGGACAGTGCGCTGATGACTAGTCCCAACCCGATTTTGGCCGGTGTGCCGGGCTCCCGCTTTCTGCTCCTGAGCCAGCTGAAGAACCAGATCAGTACCGGCGTGAAGAAGATGACAAAAAACGGGTTCACCGACTGGAATATCTCCGTCGAAACGAGCCTGACTGAGGTGCCCTCTGCAGGCCTGCTTTCTGCCGGAATATTCCGGAAATAAGAGTGGTAGCTCGCAGTGTCTGTTATTATTTTGCCTGTTTCCGGGTTTCTTGACGTTCTGAACTGATCGTCGTAGCGAGGGTAGGTACCCATTTCATACTTCACCGTTTGGGTAGCACCCATGAAACTGGCGGGTTTTTCAATCAGTTCCGGCATGGAACGGTCGGTGTAAAACTCTGCCCAGGTGGTAAGGGCTGTACCGTTCTGCTTGAATACCGCCCAGAAAATGATAACTACAGCGTAAACAGCCAGCAAAGCCTTTATACGCGGTTTTTCGTCAGCGGCTGCCTTCTGAAGTGTCCAGATGTAGAATCCGACAACCGGCAGTGCTCCGAAGAGGAACGCATCGGTTGAGTCTGAACCGAAGATATTGCCCGGAATATACCAGGCGCCTACACCGGTAACTACCGCAGGAATGAGCACAGAAGACAGCATGGCGCCCACACCAGTACCGCCACCGGCCGACTGATCCTGGCGCACATCTGCGTGCGCGTAGTGCTTCAGACCGACGATAAATACAATCACCCCGATGAACATACCTACCCCGGCTGCTGCGAAGGCATACCCCCAGCCGTACGTATTGCGCATGTAGGCTGCCACGAAGTTGCATATCAGGGCGCCAACATTGATACCCATGTAGAATATACTGTAGCCGTCGTCCTTCAGGGCCTTGTATCGCTCTTCATTGTACAGATTGCCCAGCAGTGTGGAGATATTCGGTTTGAAAAATCCGTTACCCAGAATCATGACGCCGAGCGCCAGGTAAAAGGTAGTCAGGTTGTTGGGAATAGCCAGCAGGAGGTAGCCGATGCCCATCAGTATTCCACCGATAATGATACTTTTTCTGAAGCCGAGAATACGGTCGGCCAACAAGCCACCGACAAAGGGCGTCAGGTAAACAAGCGCGATAAACGTGCCATATACATCGGCTGATGTACCACGGTCGAAACCGAGTCCGCCCGACTGCGTATCCGTCATGTACAGAGTGAAGATACCGATCATCAGGTAATAGCCGAAGCGTTCCCACATTTCGGTTAAAAAGAGAAAGGGCAGTGCCGCCGGGTGATTTCGCATGAGTAATGCTTTTTTTGGAAAAGGTTGCGAAGTTTTTACGTTTGAGGGCGTAAATATGCGCAAATATTTTTCAACTGGTGCCTGCTGCTTTACTCTGCACTCAGATAGGGCAGTATTTTCTGTAACCATTCCCCATCGGAGAAAGCCCGTATCTGTCTGAGGTCTTCCACAGACTTGTACAAACCATGCTGATTGCGGTAAGAAACGATGATTTCTGCCTGTCGCCGCGAAATGTACGGATGGGCCTCCAGTTGTGGTGCAGTGGCGCTGTTGAGCGATATTTTGCTTAACAGGGTAGTGTTGATGGCTAATTTCGGGCTGATCAGTGTAAAAACACTGTCGGGTAGTCCGTACATCTCCGAGAGTTGCGACACAGAAACAAAACCTCCCAGTGCCTCGCGATACCGGATAATCTGTGCGGCGCGCTTTTCACCCACCATTGGCAGACGCTGAAGCGCTTCGCTACTGGCGGTGTTCAGGTCGAGCGGACTATCATCCGCAAGTTTTATATCAGGTACTTTTTTTTCTCCGGCGTGCCCGTCATTTCCCAGGCGGATATATGGTTTTATCCGGTTAAAATCTTCGGGTTGAAGGCTCCATATTTTACCCAGGTCGTCGGGCTTCCGGAACACCCCTCCCTTATCGCGGTAATTGCAGATGTTGCCTGCTACTTTTTCAGACAGTCCCATTTTCAGAAAATCTGTCTTGCTGGCCACGTTGGGATCGAAAAAAAACAGTCTGACCGTCGGACTGCTGTCGGCTTTTGCCTGTTGGAACGACTGCATGGCGGTTTCAAAAGCAGTAAAATCTGTGTACTGCGGCTGGTACATTTCCCTGATATTCGGAGTTGCAAATACGACTGCGCATAAAGCGATAAGGACGACACTTCCGAGTCGTTCTTTCCGGGTGAAGTAGAGGTAGTTGATGAAGCGTTGTTTCATGATTCATTCATTTTGAAGGTGTTATTGAAATTGTGAAATGTATTCAGTCGGGCAGACGATATACCCAGGCGCCTTCCGATCGCACATCGTGAAAGTGCCAGCCATTTTCCCGGCATTCTTTTTGCCATTTTTCCGTACGTTTTCGACTGTTTGACGCATCGGATATTACGGTTCCGAACTGCAGGTGTTTGTGGCACCGGGCCAGTGAAATATCAGTGTTGTGCGAAAGAATGACGATATCCACCGGGTAATCGGGGAGTGCCCGGGTATCGTTTTCTTTGTCGAAAAGGGCAATTTTTACGTTGTGAAAGACGATGAATGCCCCATTTTTTGTGAAATTGGCTGATCTGAACGGTGTTTGCGAGGAGATGGGTATGATTGTGTCGTGAAATATGGCCGATGCCGTCCGGAATCCTCCCGCAGCGAACAGCACCTGCTTCCGGGTGATGGAATCTGACAGCGTGAACGCCCTGTTTCCATCGAAAAAATCAATCAGCCGCTTCTGTTTTGACAGGTGATAGACAGTCATTACCCGTTGATCCTGCTTTTGCGCACGTGCATACAACCGGTAGCACCCCAGAACAGCAACAATGACCAGGAGTGCTACAAACCAGCTGCCCCGTCGCCAGACAATCAGTCCGCCGAGGAGAATAATGGCGGCATACATGGCCCCGGCCACCCAGGCAGGAATCCAGATGCCGGAAATGACGCTCAGGGGAAGCTCCTGTATGGCGTAAATAACCTTGTTCATGTACAGAATCATGAAATAAAGCACCTTGCCGGCAAATCCGGCAGCTGCCGGCCACACGCTGTCTGCCAGAATCAGCAGTGATCCACCCCAGAGAAATATAGCGCCGCCGAGCACCACAATCCAGCCCGAGAGCCAGAAATAAACCGGAAACTGGCTGAACAGGTACAGCGACAGCGGCAAGGTGCCCAGCTGGGCCGAAACCCCGGTCAGCAGAATTTTCAGGCCTTCGTCTGTCCAGCGCGGACCGGGTGGAAACATCCGGTACATTCGCGGATAGAAAAACACCATACCCGCAACAGCTGCATACGACAATTGAAAGCCGGCATCGAACAACAGATAGGGATTATTCAGGAGCAGAAAAAAAGCGGAAACGGGCAGAATGTTCCATGCTGACGACTGCCGGTACAGAGATTTTGCGAGCATATAAACGGTGAACATCACCGAGGCGCGCAGCACCGAGGCCGAGGCGCCGGTCAGAAAAGTGAAGGCCCAGATGGCGAGCAGAATGGCTATGATTTCCACTCTTCGCCATTTGCCCCGCAGCTTCAGTTTTTCGGTCATGAAGATCAGTCCGGCGTACAGCATTCCGACATGCGTGCCTGATACGGCGAGTGCGTGCATGGATCCTGTTTCTGCGTAGGCCAGTTGTACTTCATCGGAAAGATCATCCTTGAAACCAACCAACAGTGCGGATGCCACGGCGTATTCATCGGTGGTCGGGAAGTATTTTTTCAGGATGCCGAGCAGGTAGTCCCGCCATTCGTATGCGTTTCTCTGCCACCAGTTGCCGTGTCCGGATGATACTACGACAACATCGGTATTGCGGGCAAAACACTGGTGGTGAATATTTCTGAAATGCAGGTAACGGGCGTAATCGAAAGCGCACGGGTTTTTGGCCGGTTCCGTCGGCCGGGTTTCGCCCGTCACGACGATAAGATCACCATACCTGATTGTAGTGGAGTCCGGCATTTTATCCAGAAAAAGCATCAGATTTCCCGTTACGGGAATCATTGAGTCGCCGGTGGCAAGCATACGCAGCGGGATTTTTATACGGGTGCCATGCGCGGGCGCATCCGTTACCTCTGCCACAAAACGGGAAATTGACGATGATTTTTTGCTGAAATGGTCAGGGCTTCCCAGTTCATTGAATCGGGCTGACAGGAAAAATCCGCCACAGAACAGGCAGCATATCAGTACAACACCGAACACCCACCGGAAGCGGTACTGATACCGTGTGAAGGCCAGTATCAGGGTTGCCATTGCCGGCACGACCCAGAGAGAAGGCGGTAATTCGGCGGGAAGCGGGTTTTCACCGCAGCAGATGCCCAGACAGAAAGGGATGATAAGCCGGAGAAAAGGCTTGTCTCGAAGGTTCATTGAAGTGGTGTTTTGAGCGTTCGGATTAATATTGCTTACACAAAATTTGCGGTTTTCGGGGCATATATGCAAGTCCTGACATAAAATAAATTTAAAACACGAAAAAAATCATACGCTTATGGGCATACATGACGAACTTTGCGACGCCCTTACCGTATTTTTCACATTGCATTTTTCAACAAATGAAAAAATACCTCTTGTTCTTTCCGGTGGCCCTGCTGTTGGCTTCTTTCACTGCTGTTGACGGTAATGATCCGCGTTTGCCAGCCGATATCAAGGCCCTGCTCGACAAAAACAGCTGCGGCGCATGTCATAACCTCGACCGCAAGCTGGTTGGTCCATCCTGGACGGATATTTCAAAGCGCAAGTACACAGCCAAGCGTATTACCCAGTTAGTTGCCAAGCCGGAGCCGGCCAACTGGCCCGGATACGTTCCCATGGCAGCTCAGCCCTCTGTGCCCAAAGATGAAATGACAAAAATTGCCAACTGGCTGTCTAAACTCCAGTGATCTTACCTTGTTTATAGTTCCATGATAGAACTACCTGTTGCAGAAAAAAACACAGAATCCCGTCCACGCCGTCCGGAGTGGCTCAAGGTGCGTCTTCCGATGGGCGAGAACTACCGGAATGTGCGCAGCATTGTGGATGATTTCAAACTTCACACGATATGCCAGAGCGGCAGTTGCCCCAATATGGGTGAGTGCTGGGGCGCAGGTACTGCCACGTTCATGATACTGGGCAATACCTGTACCCGTTCCTGTTCGTTCTGCGCCGTGAAAACGGGTCGCCCGAATGAATATGATGAAGATGAGCCGAGGCGTGTAGCCGAGGCCATCTGGCTCATGAAGGTGAAGCATGCTGTGATTACATCTGTAAACAGAGACGAGCTGAAGGATCGCGGCGCCGAGATATGGCATCAGACAGTCAGAGCCGTGAAGGAACGCTGTCCGGAGACCACCATAGAAACCCTGATTCCTGATACGAAGGCCAACTGGGAGGCGCTCGAGCGGATGATTTCCGCCGGGCAGGAAGTGGTGAGTCACAACATGGAAACAGTGGAGCGCCTGTACCGGAAGGTACGCCCGCAGGCGAAGTACGAGCGCAGTCTCGAACAGATACGCCGAACGAAGGACTATGGCAAGCGTACCAAGTCAGGCATTATGGTGGGGCTGGGAGAGGCACCTGAAGAGGTATATCGCATCATGGACGACCTTGTAGCGCACGGATGCGACATCCTGACTATTGGCCAGTACCTTCAGCCAACAAAGATGCATCTTGAAGTGGTGGAATACATACATCCTGATTTGTTTGCGCAGTATCAGGAAGAAGGTATCCGTCGCGGATTCAGGTATGTGGAGAGCGGTCCGCTGGTCCGTTCAAGCTATCATGCAGAGCGGCATATTTTCTGAGAAGCCGGTAAACCTGCTGACGAGGAGGCCCCGTGTGATCGAAATGATGTGATCATACGGGGCTTTGTTATTTTTTCTTGAATTTACCGTCTTTCCAGGCTTTGAAAAACTGTCCCCATGCCAGCGGACTGAAAATATTCATGGGTGGTGTTTGTCCGATATAAACATACTCGCGCGATTGCTGGCGCAGGTAAAAGTTGGCACTTTCTCTTCCTCCGTAAGGCACCATATCCGGATTTTTGCGGGCATCGGCCAGGTATTCATTGGCCAGGTTTTCAGCAGCGCGGCGCTGCAGTTCCGGGGTTACATCCATTTTCAGGAACTCAATTTTGAAGTGCTCTTTCGAGGGCCATGGCATAATGATCAGTTCGGGCAGATGGAGCGTATCCTGCGTCATCAGCTGCACGATAGAATAGCGGTCTTGTGTGAGCGTGTCGGGAACAGTGATGGTGACAGGTTCGAGACCGATACAGTTAAAGCGCACTTTGTCGCCTTTTTCCACAACAATAGAGAAGAACCCGCGGTAATCGGAGTAAGTGCCGCGGTGTTTTTGGGGGATAGATACAGTAGCATAAGGTACGGGCGCCAGGCGTCCGTCGGCATCTGTAAAAACCATTCCGGAGAACTGAATAAGCCGTGAGTCATCATCCTGTGCGGAAGAGCGGAATGAGCAGAGCAGGGCAAAGGCGGTGAGCAGAGGCAGTAACCCCCGGAAATGACCGCTGATAGTGAGGTGTTTATGGTAGGACATGTCTGAGTTGACGGTTGTAGAGTGAGTGATTTTCCGGAGCGTTTGCCTTGCCGTTGGTTTTATTCACAAACAAAGGTACGCCGAATGAACGTTAAAAGAAACCCGATCGTCGGGGCAGAGTGCCACCCATTAACCATTTTTTAACGCGTGCCGGCATACCGAACGAAATGATGTTGCGTCAAATATGTGAAATGGAACAGCGAACTCAAGGCAATTGTTACCTTTGTTCCCGACTATTGTTAAATCAAGAAATTACACACCACTGATGTTGAACAAAACAACCCTGCTGATCTTGCTTGCTTTTGTCCTGGGATCCGCAACTCTTACAGCCCAAAATGCTCCGAAGTATGGCCACATGAACCTTGGCAATCTGTTGGAGATGATGCCCGACACCAAAAAGGCCAACGACGACCTGAAGGTATTCGCCGATAAACTGACCGCCAAGGACGATTCGCTGACCAGATCGTTTCAGGAGGCCGTCAATGCCTATCAGCAGGCGTACCAGGGTGGAACCCTCACTCCGGTGCAGGCCCAGACCAAAGAACAGGAGCTCCAGAAGCAGCAGGAGTATATCCAGAAGTTTGAACAGGATGCACAACAAATGGTAGCAGTAAAACGCGAAGAGTTGCTCAAGCCGATTCTGACGCGTGTTAATGATGCCATAAAAGCGGTTGCCACGGAGAGTCAGTACCTCATGATTTTTGATACCAGCTCGGGCGCCATGCTGTTTGCTGCCGAGTCGGACGATGTTACGGCATTGGTGAAGAAAAAACTCGGCCTGTAATACACCGGTGCGATAGCCCGGAGTTTTTTAGCTTTGCAAAAAGTTTTGGAAGTCGCCTCATTTCCGGGGCGACTTTCTCTATACCTGACAATAACATGAACTTTTCCTTCAAAACATTGAACAATGCCGCCGGATGGCTCACATTTGCCGTCGCTGCTACTGTACTGGGTCTCGCTGCCGAGCCTACAGGCAGCTTGTGGGACTGCGGCGAATTCATTTCAGGCGCGTACAAACTTCAGGTGGTACACCCGCCGGGCGCCCCTGTTTTCCTGCTGATTGGCCGTCTCTTTGCCTGGGCAGGCTCCATGGTTTCCAGCGAACCTTCTGCCATTGCATACAGTGTGAACCTGCTTTCTGCTTTCAGTACTGCATTCATGGCATTGTTCGTGTGCTGGAGTACGACGATTCTCGCCCGACTGACCACGGTTGGTCGCGGGGAGGAGCCCGCAGGTGCAACGTCTGTTGCTATCGCCGGTGCCGGCGTAGTGGCGGGTCTGGCGTCTGCATTTGCCTCCTCTATCTGGTTTTCCGCAGTGGAAGGAGAGGTCTATGCCATGTCCACGTTTTTCACGGCTATGACTCTGTGGGCCACCCTGAAATGGTACAACCTGCCCGACACGGCAGAAACAGACAAATGGCTGGTTTTTGCCTTCTTTTCGACGGCACTTTCCATCGGCGTGCACCTGCTCAGCCTGCTGACATTCCCGGCGCTGGCCATGTTGTACTACTTTAAGAAATTCAAAAAAATCACTTTTGTCGGTTCGCTGATTGCTGCCGGCACGGGTGTTGCTTTTATCGTAGCCATTCAGAAGCTGATTATTGCGGGTATTCCCAGCATGTGGGCCAGTTTCGACAAGTTTTTTGTAAACAGCCTCGGATTGCCTTTTTACTCCGGTATCGCATTGGTATTCCTGCTTTTTGGCGGCGCTATCTGGTACGGTCTGCGCAGAGCAGAGCGTACTGGCAACGGTTTGCTTCAGCGTGTTGTAGTGGCATTGGGTGTGGTTGTTATCGGATATACCGCCTATGGAATGGTTATCATTCGCGCCAACGCCAATCCGCCTATCAACATGAACGATCCGTCGGATCCGATGCGCCTGCTTCCGTATCTCAACCGCGAGCAGTATGGCGAGCGTCCGTTACTCCGGGGGTCCAACTTCGACGCGCAGCCGGTTGATATGAAGTCGGAGCCGCGTTACGGAAGAGTGGGTAATCGCTATGAGATTGTGGATGAAAAGGCCGACTACGTCTACGACCCGTCCACTATGGTGCTCTTCCCGCGTATGGGTGACTACTCTCAGGGTCGCCCCAAAATTTATCAGCAGTGGATTGAAAAAAACAAAGGCCCATACACTTTTGCCGATAACGTAGAGTTTTTCTGGAAATACCAGATAGGCTGGATGTACTGGCGCTATTTCATGTGGAATTTCTCCGGTCGTCAGAATGGTGAGCAGGGTTACTATGCCTGGGATCCGAGTGCCGGCAACTGGATTTCCGGTATTGACTTCATAGACGAGCCCAGAGTGGGCAATCAGAGTATGCTCACCACCGACGAGAAGAATAATCCGTCGAGGAACAAGTACTACATGATTCCGTTCCTGCTCGGTATTCTCGGTATGGTATATCACTACCGCCGTCGTTCGCAGGAGTTTTATGCCATTCTCGCTATGTTTATCATCACGGGTATCGGCATTATTGTGTATTCCAATCAGCCACCCAACGAACCGCGTGAACGCGATTACGTACTCGCCGGCTCATTTTTCACATACTGTATCTGGATAGGCCTGGGTGTCATGGCTCTCTTCGAAATGCTGTCCAAATCACTCAAGGGTGCAGCAGCTCCGGTTTCTGTGGCACTCGCGCTCAGTGCTCCGGTACTGATGGGCACACAAAACTGGGATGATCACTCGAGGGCCAATCATTATGCCAGCCGCGATTATGCCTCCAATTTCCTGAATTCCTGTGCACCCAATGCTATTGTGTTCACTTATGGCGACAATGATACCTATCCGCTCTGGTACTGTCAGGAGGTAGAAGGTATCCGTACAGATGTGCGTGTAGTGAACCTGTCTCTGATTGCTGTGGACTGGTACATCAGTCAGTTGCGTCGGGCGGTGAATGGTTCTCCTGCTATTGAGATGAGTATTCCGGAAGAAAAACTGCGAGGTTACAAGCGTGTACAGACGCCCTATGCAGCCCTGAATGGAGAACGTGAAATGGATTTGCGTCAGGCAGTCAAATTTATCGGGGAAGATCACAAGCAACCGTCCGGTGGTGGTGGCCGCGATTTCGACTCCTATCTGCCCACCAGGAAATTCTACCTGCCGGTGGACAAACAGGCGTTTATTGACAACAAGATTGTAGCTCCCGGTGATTCATCACTTGTGGATACTCTTCGTTTCAGTCTGGCCAAGGACACCAAGTATATTATCAAGGATGAACTGGCTATTCTGGATATTGTTGCATCCAACTTTGGCAAACGCCCCATTTACTGGGCCGTTACCTGCCGTGAAGACAAGCTGCTCGGCATGCAAGACTATTTGCAACTGGAGGGTCTGAGCCTTCAACTGGTTCCGAAAAAGACTAAAAGCAGCCAGGAAGCGTATGGAATCATCGGTTCCGGAGGTGTCAACACAGAGGCGGCCTACAATAATATTATGGAGCGCTGGAAATGGGGTAATTTCGACAAAATTAAGGTTCATGTGGACAAGGCTTACATGCCCAGTCTGCAAACCATGCGCGTTTCCATGATTCGTATCGCACGTCAGTTAGTGTTTGAGGGCAAGAAGGACAAAGCCGAGAAGCTGGTGGACAAATATTTCGAAGTGTTCCCGCAGTATAACTTCCCGTACGACCAGTTTACGGCATTCATTACGGACGTATATGTGCGTTGTGGTGCCAAAGAAAAGGCTGCTGAAAAGATTCGTCAGGTTGCCAAAACAATGGAGGAGCGAATGGCTTTCTACAAGTCGCAGCCACCGGCTTTCCGCAAGGCTTACGAACAGGAAGAGCAGTTCACGCTTACCACAGCCAATAACCTGGCGAGAATGGCTTCCGACATGAAGGATGAAGCGCTCCTGAAGGAGATTGAATCGGCTTTTGATTTTGGAGGTATTCCGCCCATGCCGGATATTGACAGGTAAAAGCTGGCATGATTACATACAAAAGAGGCCGTTCGGGAATTTTCCCGGGCGGCCTCTTTCTGTTTGATGGCAACCGGAGTTGCCGGTCGGTGATTATTAATACCTGTAATACTCCGGCTTGAACGGACCTTCGGGCTTCACACCGATGTATTCTGCCTGGTGATGAGCCAGTTCTTCCAGTTCCACACCAATCTTGGAGAGGTGCAGTCGGGCTACCTTCTCGTCGAGGTGTTTAGGCAGCATGTAAACGTTATTTTCGTAGTTTTTGCTGTTCTGCCAGAGTTCGAGCTGAGCCAGTACCTGGTTAGTGAACGAGTTGGACATCACGAACGATGGGTGGCCTGTTGCGCAACCCAGATTCACCAGACGGCCTTCAGCCAGCACGATGATATCTTTTCCGTCAATGTTATACAGATCGACCTGCGGTTTTACCGTCACTTTGGTGTGTCCGTAACTTTTGTTCAGCCAGGACATATCAATTTCGTTATCGAAGTGACCGATGTTGCAGACAATAGTTTTGTCGTTCATCAGGCGGAAGTGTTTCTCCGTTACGATGTCGCAGTTTCCGGTAGCCGTTACCACGATATTGGCGCGCGGGATAGCATTTTCCATGCGTTTTACTTCAAAACCATCCATAGCGGCCTGCAGGGCGCAGATAGGATCAATTTCGGTCACTATCACGCGTGCGCCTGCACCGCGCAGGGAAGCAGCTGAACCCTTGCCCACGTCTCCGTAGCCTGCCACAACAGCCACTTTACCGGCGATCATGATATCGGTAGCGCGGCGGATAGCGTCAACCAGGCTTTCCTTGCAGCCATACTTGTTATCGAACTTCGACTTGGTGACAGAGTCGTTGATATTGATAGCCGGGAGCGGGAGCGTTCCTTTGGCTACGCGCTCGTAAAGGCGGTGTACACCGGTGGTGGTTTCCTCCGAAATACCGCGGATTCCGGCAACCAGCTCGGGGTACTGATCCAGAACCATATTGGTCAGGTCGCCGCCATCGTCGAGGATCATATTCAGAGGCTGTTCATCACTGAAAGCAAAGAGAGTTTGCTCGATGCACCAGTCGAACTCTTCGGCATTCATACCTTTCCAGGCGAAAACGGGAATACCTGCAGCTGCAACAGCGGCCGCAGCATGGTCCTGGGTAGAGAAAATATTGCAGGATGACCAGGAAACCTCTGCTCCCAGCTCGACCAGCGTTTCAATCAGTACAGCAGTCTGGATGGTCATGTGCAGGCAGCCGGCGATGCGGGCGCCCTGCAGGGGCTTTGAAGGGCCAAACTCTTCGCGGAGCGACATCAGGCCCGGCATCTCGGCCTCGGCGAGCTGTATCTCCTTGCGACCCCAATCGGCGAGGTCTATATCTTTAACTTTGTATTTCGGACGGGATTCTGTTGAAACGGACATATTGTATTGTGTGTGAATGGTGATTGTTGAAATGCATTGCAGTTTTTTGTTTCGGGGCTATGCCGATAGAACGGTACAGCCCGAATTTTGTTTTGATTAAAAAACTGAATCAGGCGCACAAAGGTAGGGAAATCGGGGTTTAGTATGTGAGATGTCCGGGACAGAATTTGCCGAAAACCCCGTTTTTTATTCGATATTTCAGGAATAAAACGGATAAATACAGGCGTCAGTGACAAAATTGTTTGTTTGCCGGACTTCAAAATATAAAAGGCCGTAATTTTGAACCCTGCATGAAGCATACTTCATCAAATCAATGTCATGCCTGATTATACCGGAAAAAAACTGGATCTGTCGCTTCGGGCGCCATCCGAAAAACGATCAAAGCCTTACACCAACCCTTTTCGCGGGTTCGTTGCCGGAATGCCACCCTTTCTGGGCGGACCCTATTCCACCATGTATGTCACCCAGCCGTGGACGATCCGGCAGTACGCCGGATTCTCCACGGCAGAAGAGAGCAACGCTTTTTACCGGCGCAACCTTGCTGCCGGACAAAAAGGACTCTCTGTAGCCTTCGATCTGGCTACGCATCGCGGATACGATTCTGACCATCCGCGCGTGCAGGGAGATGTTGGAAAGGCAGGTGTGGCCATTGATTCAGTGGAGGACATGAAAATTCTGTTCGATCAGATTCCGCTCGACCAGATGTCGGTATCCATGACCATGAACGGTGCGGTCATCCCTGTTATGGCTTTTTACATTGTTGCTGCCGAAGAGCAGGGGGTTTCACCAGAAAAACTTTCCGGAACCATCCAGAATGACATCCTGAAGGAGTTCATGGTGCGCAACACCTACATATATCCACCCGGGCCGAGTATGCGCATTATCAGCGACATATTTTCGTATTGTGCCCGCAACATGCCCCGATTCAACTCGATTTCCATTTCCGGGTACCATATGCACGAGGCGGGAGCTCCGGCAGAAATAGAGTTGGCCTACACGATTGCCGACGGACTGGAGTACATCCGTGCAGGTATCGGAGCCGGGCTGGATATTGATGAATTTGCACCCCGTCTGTCGTTTTTCTGGGGTATAGGCATGAATCACTTTACTGAAATTGCCAAGCTTCGGGCCGGCCGGCTGTTGTGGTCAAAATTGGTGAAGCAATTCAGTCCCCAAAGCGACAAATCACTGATGTTGCGCACACACTGTCAGACATCCGGCTGGTCGCTCACTGAGCAGGATCCGTTCAACAACGTGGCCCGCACCACCATTGAAGCCATGTCGGCAGTTCTGGGTGGTACACAAAGTCTGCACACCAACGCATTTGATGAGGCCATAGCGCTGCCAACTGATTTTTCGGCCAAAATTGCCCGCGATACGCAAATTTACATCCAAAAAGAGACAGACGTAACCCGCGCCATTGATCCGTGGGCCGGTTCCTGGCATGTTGAACAACTGACTGCCGAACTGGTAGAAAAAGCCTGGTCTCTCATTCAGGAAGTAGAGCAGCTTGGTGGTATGGCCAAAGCTATCGAGGAGGGTTTACCCAAACTGAGAATTGAGGAGGCCGCAGCCGCCAAACAGGCCCGGATAGACTCCGGTGCAGAAAAAATCATTGGTGTAAATATTTTCCAGGCATCTACGCAGGAGCAGTTCGAAATTCTTGAGGTGAATAACTCAGCCGTGCGAGATACGCAGGTGCGTCGTATTGAGGCGGTGAAAAACAGCCGCGACAAGCAGGCTGTTGAAGCCGCCCTCGCCACACTGGCATCGGTTGCTGCAACGGGCGAAGGAAATCTGCTGGAAGCTGCCGTGGCTGCTGCGCGCGCACGCGCCACACTCGGGGAGATCTCTCTTGCCATGGAAAAAACATTCGGGCGGTATGTGGCTACTACCAAATCCGTCTCCGGTGTATATGCTGCCAATATGAGTCAGAATGAAGAATTCGACAACGCCCGGCAGCTCGCCGATGAGTTTGCCGGGCAGGAGGGTCGTCGCCCTCGTATCATGGTCGCCAAGCTCGGTCAGGATGGTCACGACCGGGGCGCCAAGATCATTGCCACTGCTTTCGCCGATCTGGGATTTGATGTTGACATCGGTCCATTATTCCAGACGCCAGCCGAAGCGGCCCGTCAGGCTGTTGAAAATGATGTTCACATCCTTGGTATTTCATCACTGGCTGCCGGGCACAAGACACTGGCTCCTCAAACCATCGAAGAACTGAAAAAACTCGGCAGGGAAGATATTCTGGTTGTAGTGGGTGGCGTAATTCCCCAGCAGGATTACGATTTTCTGAAGCAGGCCGGTGTAGCTGCCATCTTTGGTCCGGGCACTGTGGTGGCCAGGGCTGCACAAACTCTTTTGCACATTCTCATGGACTGAAACTTCGGGGCACATCCCGTCAAAAAATTCAATATCATCATGAAAAATATCATTTACTGCGTTATTGCCAGCCTTTTTTCCTGCATTCAGGTGATGGATGCACAAAATACTTCCATTCAGAACATAGATACCAGGGTGGAGGCATTGCTGGCAAAAATGACACTGGACGACAAGATCGGACAGCTCAATCAGGTGGTGGGCGATATCAGTACCGGAACCGATGTGAGCAAGGATGATCTGCTCAAGCAGGTACGCGCCGGTCAGGTAGGCTCCATTTTGAGTCACACCAATTTTGACAACAAGATTACCCTGCAAAAAGCGGCCATGAAGAGCAATCTGGGTATTCCGCTCGTGTTCGGCTTCGATGTCATCCATGGTTACAAGACGATTTTTCCCATTCCGCTGGCCCAGGCTGCCAGCTGGGATATGGATCTGATTGAGCGTATCGAGCGAGTGGCGGCTACAGAAGCTGCTGCTGACGGACAGAACTGGACATTCTCGCCCATGGTTGATATTTCCTACGATCCAAGGTGGGGGCGCGTGATGGAAGGTGCCGGCGAAGATCCGTTTCTCGGCAGTCGCGTTGCGGAGGCGCGCGTACGGGGTATTCAGGGGAAAGACCTCTCCGATCCGACTACGCTCGCAGCCTGTGTCAAGCACTTTGCCGCCTACGGCTTTGCGGAAGGAGGCCGAGATTACAACAGCGTGGATATCAGTGAGCAGCGACTCAGAGAAATGGTACTGCCGCCCTTTGAAGCGGCTGCCAAAGCTGGGGCTGCTACATTTATGAACTCATTTAATACGATCAATGGCGTTCCCGCCGGCATGGACAAGCACCTGATTACTGATATCCTGCGCGGCGAATGGGGCTGGAAAGGGATGATTGTGAGCGACTGGGCTTCATTTGGTGAAACCATTACCCACGGTGCAGCGGAAGATGAGGTGGATGCCTCTGCCAAATGTCTCTCAGCAGGCAGCGATATGGACATGGTGAGTGGCGTATTCCAGAAAGGACTCCGGAAAGCCCTTGAGAAAGGCCGCGTGACACAGGCTCAGGTGGATGAGGCCGTACGGCGCGTTCTTCGCCTCAAGTTTGCGCTCGGGCTGTTTGACGATCCGTTTCGTTACCTCGACAGCAAACGCCGGGGAGCTACCCTTGAAAAACCGGAATATCGCGAACTGGCCCGCGAGGCAGCTGCCAAAAGCATGGTACTCCTTCAGAACGACGGCGGATTGCTGCCGCTCAATCCGTCTGGTCCGTTCAGGAGAATTGCACTCATAGGTCCGTATGCAGACAGCCGTACCAACAAGGATTACATGAGTTTCTGGTCTTTGGGTATCGGTAATCCGTACTACGATTCAACCAGGGTAGTTACGCCTGCTCAGGCCCTCAAAACAGAGCTGGAGAAGAAAGGATTCATACTGACCGTCACGGAGGTGTGTCTGAATGCTACCTGTACAGAAAAGGACTACTCCCTGGCCCGCGACGCGGCCCGTGATGCTGATCTGGTTATTCTTTGTCTGGGAGAAACCGGACTTGACTGCGGAGAGAGCCGTTGTGTGAGTACACTGGAACTGAGAAAAGAGCAGGAAAAAATAGTCAGGTACCTTCCTTCCGGCAAGCCAACCGTGATGGTGCTTTTCAACAGCCGTCCGATGGACTTCAAGCAGGCTGCGGAGAAGGCACAGTCAATTGTAGTGGCCTGGCAGCCCGGTTTTGAAACAGGGAATGCGCTGGCTGATGTATTGACGGGCAAGGTAAATCCGTCGGGTAAACTGCCTATGACCTTCCCGAGATCGGTTGGTCAGGTGCCAATTCACTACAATCACCTGAATACCGGACGTCCACAGCAGAATTTCGGTCAGATGTGGACGAGCGGCTATCTCGATCAGCCCTCCACACCGGCGTACCCGTTCGGATTCGGGCTCAGCTACACCAAATTCAGCTATTCAAAAATCAGCATGTCGAAATCAGCATATAAAAAGGGAGAAGCGGTGGATGTAACGGTCACAGTCACCAATACAGGCGATGTGGCAGGAGAAGAGGTGGTACAGCTGTATATCCGGGATATGAGCGCCGATATTTCGAGGCCAGTCAAAGAGCTCAAGGGCTTCCAGAAAATCCGTCTGGAAAAAGGTCAGAGCA
>JBDLWO010000091.1:0-3315 GCA_039804245.1 Bacteroidota bacterium | reverse complement strand
GTCATATACATCGGTTTTTTTCTTCCCCACATTCACTTCAACCGTTTTCTGATCCTTGTACGGATTGTAGTACAGATATGTCGGATACGCCCCGCCCTTTTTGAAAAAATCGGTCACGGTGCAATTGATCTGCAAAATCCTGTCCACATTGGTCGGACGAATGACCGCGCCGAAAAGGCCCACATAACCGCTTCCATACACTGACAGCATGGTCTCTTCGGGCATACCGGGCGCCCAAAGCGGGCCATCGCCCTGTGCGAAAGGCGTAATTCCCTTGAAACGGTCGTAAACAGATTCCTTTATCAATCCCTCATAGGCCACGATGCCCTTGTTTACCTTGCGCGCCTGCGGGAGCGCCTGCAGGGAGTCGGGCATTTCATCGGGATAAAAGAAACGGGCCGTATTGGCCGCGTTCAGCATCCATTTGCCCACCGCCCGGGCATATCGCTGGTCGTAACGCACCATGGGAGCCAGTGGCCAGGCCATCTGGAAGGTATTCATCAGGAAGCCGTAACCGCCGTTGTGTACGGTACTGCCCATCATGCCGCTGACGTCGTAACCACCCCAGTTTCCGACAATCACGCCCCACCCTTCACGGCCAACAGCATCGCCATCGAACGACCAGTTCATGAGTTTCTGTACATCGTATGAAGTACCGGCCTCGGCGTTCATGCGCGCGGCCATATAGGGTGCAAAGGTCATCAGGATCTCGTAAGAGCGGTTTTCCTTCTGACTTTCAAGTACTTTGAGCGCATTTTTGGCAGCTTTCAGGTATTTTTCATCGCCGAATTTCACCCAGGCAGCGTACAGAATGTAGGCATATCCGGCAGCAACATCTTCCTGGGTGGGTATGTGATTTTTCCCGGGCTTCATCTGACCGAAATCAAAGTAGGACCAGGAGTAATTACTGCCCATGATGGAGTCAGACTTGCAGAACTGGTCGGCAATTTCACGCATCAGGTCACTGTAGCCCGGTTCATCGGGGTAGATATCGCCAAGCGTATAAAACAGCACATTGTTGAGTACATCATACCACCAGTCGTTGCCGTAACCGCCTCCGATATGAGCGCCCTTGTTGGTGAAATTCATCACGATATTCCAGCCGTTTTCCCGGTTCATGTAGTTGCGGTTCATGCGGATGAAATTGCGTCCGTGCTGCTTTCTTTTGTCAATACCCATCAGTGCGCCACCGATCAGTGCCCCCTGGGAGCCCAGCGCTTCGTGGTTTTCACCCTTGTTCACACCGGGGCCTTCCCTGACATCCCCGAACGCCGTGTACAGGCCAAACGAAGGCGAGTTGAAACCGTTTCTCTGCGCCGGATCATCCCACACAAGGGGGAAATACTGGCCTTCAGCCTTGTAATCGAACGCAATACGATCGAAATCGAGCGCCGTTTGTTTCCAGTCGCGCAGGCGCCAGGGTTGCGGCATGGAAGGCATTTTCTCTACTCTCGGCACAGCAACCTGTCTGACGGGCTGTAATGGCTGAGCGGCGATGACGCCGGAGAAGGTACAAAGGAGAAATATCAGCAGCGAACGATTCATTATGCAGAAAGTTAGTGGTTGAGAGCAGGGGTGCTGTTTTTGTCCATGTAGGCAATGACGCGGCGCATCATAAACCAGCCGAAGAAATGCACAATGGAAATAACCAGCAGTGCATACCGGAGGGCTACATAATCGCTGACATACCGGGCCAGCAGGATAAACAGTCCACAGCCGAACAGGCGACCGGCGTACAGTCCGAATTCGTGGTTAAAAATATAGGCAAATTCGTTTCTGCCCTCTTTTGCTGCCACCACGTCAATAACACGGAGTTGTGTGGGGAAGTAGGCTATATCCAGCAGCGGACGTGCGAAAAGCAGACAAATCATGAAAATGAGCACGCCCGTAGCAGAATACATGCTGGCATTGGCCAGGGCGCCCAGCACAAAGAGCGAGCAGGCAATCAGATAAATCCTCAAGCGGTGTTCAGGAGCGGTCATACGGCCCAGTATGTAGAGCAGCACTGCCGAAACAGCCGCAGCTACCCCCTGAATCAGTCCAAGAGAGCCCTCCTTGCCGATGTGGGTCAGGATCAGCATGGTAGGAGCCGTTACGATATAGCCCTGCGCCACCCCTTTGAGGGCAGCCAGTCCCAACATCTGATTCCACAGCTTGTCGAATTTGAAAAAGACAAAGGGCGCTTTTGCCGGATTTTTGAACTCCCCCTTGTGTACCAGCATGGAAGCCAGTATGGACAGCGTAAACACGGTTGCTGTAAGCGTATAATAGGCAAGATTGACATTTCCATCCAGCCAGACACCTTTTTCGGTAGTGGCGATGAAAGCGCCGGCCATCAGCGGCACCACAATTCCTGTTGTAGTGTAGAAGAAAGTCTCAATACCGTAATAATAGTTCCGGTTCCGGTCGTTCGTTGTGTTCAGCGCCAGAAAATCGCGGTTGGCCCAGAAGAAACCGTAGGAAAGACCCATGATCAGTCCGGCCACGAATACGCCAACGGTATCCAGTTCCGGCAGCGACATCATGGCAGTCATGGAGATACCACTCAGAAGCATCCCGAAGGAGTACAGGCGTGCGATGGGTACGTGCTTGAGCAGCCAGCCGTTGATACCAAAAGTGATCGGGATACCGGTATAGAGAGCGAGCTGGAAAATAACCACCAGCGACAGGTCGCTGGAGTTCCGCATGATATAGGCCCCGATAAAGAGCTCAATAATGGGCACCACCAGACCATACATCAGGTTGGT
This sequence comes from Bacteroidota bacterium, assembly GCA_039804245.1. Lineage (GTDB taxonomy): Bacteria > Bacteroidota > Bacteroidia > Chitinophagales > Saprospiraceae > M3007. Next base: position 568 of record JBDLWO010000091.1, on the reverse strand, counting down.
GAGCAGGAGCATGCGCATCCCGAGTGGTTGAGAACGGAAGAACCTCAGCTCTTCTCCGAGTTTACTGAACATGATGAGATGCTTTTCAAAATTTCCTGAATGGAGAATCTGGCGCCGCAAATGACCTCATCCGATGCGCCATAGTACATAGTTACCGTGTCACCGTCCACCAGATGGCCGTTGGTGAACACAACATTACCGAAAAATCCGGTTTTTTCATAAGGTGCATCGGGTTCGAGCAATGGTTCGTTGGAACGGGCCAGCACTTTTGACGGGTTTTCGAGGTCGAGCAACACAGCACCGAGGCAGTATCTGTTGTTGAAATCGGCTCCGTGATAGATTTCCAGCCAGCCTTCATCCGTTTTGATGGGTGCAGCGCCTGCTCCCACGCGCGCGCAATCCCACATGCCCGGGCGCGTGTGCAGAATACATTTGTGGTTGCCCCAGTGAATCAGGTCTTCCGAACTGGCCACCCAGATATAGTTACCACCCAGATCAACGCCGGAGGGGCGGTGCAGGCAGTAGTAATGCCCGCCGATCTTTTCTGTAAAAATAGCACAATCCTTGT
>JBDLWO010000090.1:0-4972 GCA_039804245.1 Bacteroidota bacterium | reverse complement strand
CAATCAGGTCGGGCGCGCTTGCTGAAAATTCTTTCACCAGCAACCGAAGCACATACTGATCGCTCAGTCCGCCCTCATCGGCAGCTGTCACGGTGATACTGTAAATGCCTGATGCAGAGGGGGCTGTCCATACTGCCGAGTTACCGCTCCAGTTGAGGGTTCCACTCCCCGTCTGCCAGTTGTAAATCAGGTCGTCGTTGTTCGGGTCGGTTGCCATGGCCTCCAGTTGAACGGAAGCTCCGGGAGCCAGATAATCGGCGTCGCGGCCAATATCTGTGATTACCGGGGCCTTGTTGATTTCAGGCACTACCAGAATCGTGAAGGTTGCGGTATCGCCGAGCTGGTTTCCGTCTGTCACAATCAGCGAAAATTCCGTTGCACCCGGCGTGACAGGGGCGGTCCAGTTTCCGTTGTTTCCCGCGGGCGCCAGCGTTCCTGAAGAGGCAAACCACTGGTAATTGAGCGAATTGCTTTGCCCTGGCTGTACCTTTGAAAACAACTGTGTACTTTGACCGGGCTCAAGGGTATCATTCAGTGCGGCGGCAGATTGTATTCTTGGGCCACGAGTCCAGGCCTGCTGGCTCTGCTGATAATCCACGACGACGCCATCCACCAGCATGCGATTTTTATCATACGAGATGGCGCCGCCAGCAGGACAAACTGTAACCAGCAGAGCCTGATTGGCCGGTATTGAAAGATTGATGATGCCATTTGCGTCCTCCAGCAGAAACGTTTCAGACAGGGCATCGTATAAATCTGCTGGTGCGGCACCTGCATCGAAAGCGACAGTTCTTGTATCGGTGTACGGATTGTAGATCAGCCAGGTCGGATAGGCCTGATCGTGGAAGAAATCCGTTTTCAGAACGTTGATTTTCAGAATCCTGTCCACACTTGTTTTCTCGACCACCGAGCCCAGATAACCAATAGAGCCGCAACTGTACAGCGAAAGATTGGTGGCTGCCCACCCGCCGTTGAGCGCGTCGCCGGTCGAATACGGAGATATGCCCTGCCATACTTGCCGCAGTGCTTCATATCCGACAACGCGATCGGGGTCATTGGCGTTTGACCAGGCGGTGGCATCCTGATAGTTTCCGGGGAGAAAGCCGGGATAAAAAAGCCGGGTGGCATTGGCCAGGTTGAGTACCCACTTCCCGATTGCGCGCGCGAAGCGTTTATCGTAACGCACCATGGGGATCAGGGCAGCCGCCTGTTGCACACCGTTCAATTGAAAAGCATAGTCGTTGCCGTTATCGCGGGCCTCACCAACCAGTCCGGAGGCATCAAAACCACCCCATTTACCCACAATAGTGCCCCATTCACGCAGGGGCCCCTTGTTGAACGACCAGTTGACAAACTTCTCTGTATTATACTGTGTACCAATCTCGGCATTCATCTGTGCTGCAGCGAGCGTTCCGTACGGCAACTGCAGTTCGTAGGAAGGATTGGTGGGCCATTCGTTCAGAAATTCAAGCGACCATTCAGCCGCTTTCAGGTATCTTTCATCCCCTGTTTTCTTCCAGGCATTGTACAATATCCAGGCATAGGCGCCTGCCGCTTCCGGTTCGTGCACCCCGTTCGGATTGGGTTGCATGGTGGCAAAATTGAAAGCACGATAGTCGAAATTACCCTTGCTCCAGGGTGTTTCACTTCCACCAAGCGCTACTGCTGAAGCATAAAAACGGTCGGCCACCGATCTGAACTGCCGTTCGGCCTCACTGCCGGGTGCAGGCGGGTACAAATCGCACAGCTGATAGAAGTAAACGTTGGGCATCACATCGTACCACCAGTCGGAGCCGGTGCCGCCGCCCTTGTTATTGGTGTACATGTTAAGTCCGTTGGCCCTGTTGTAAAAATCGCGGCTCATTTCCAGCCAGTTGCGACCAAACTGGCTGGTTTTGTCAACCCCGCACAACGAGGCTCCAACCAGCGAAGGAAGTACATTGATACCCTCGTTGCCATTTGGCGAGTTGGTACCTACATAAGTATGCAGCCCGAAAGCCGGATACTGCGGGTAGTTGAATCCGCTGGCCTGAATATTAACCAGCGGAAGATACTGTCCTGTGCGCTGAATGTCATATACAAAACTGTCGTACTTCAGTGCGACCCACTTCCAGTCGCGCACATTAAACGGCGCCGGCTGTGAAGGCATCAGTTCTACCCTCGGAACAGCCACCTGACCACTCTGGGCCGACATCGTGAAAACCGACATCAGAAATATTATTCCGGGTATTGAGAAGGTTCTTCGCACTGGTTCTGAAAAATTGTTCGTTGAGTTCAGCAAATTTCAATTTTAGCAGTGAAGCTGACTGATACTTTCCTGCAAATTAATGATACTTTTCAGGGTTCAATATCCGGGATTCTGCACCAGATTCGGATTCAGATCAATTTCAGTTTGCGGGATCGGGAAAACCTCATGCTTTCCTGCCTGAAATTCCGGAATAACGGTTCCCGCGATTCCCCATCTTACCAGATCAAAATAGCGATGACACTCAAATCCGAGTTCGTGCTGTCGTTCTTTTCTGACAGCCTGTATGAGTTCCTGCTGATCTGCGGTGACTACCGGAGGGAGTGCGGTGGCAGGATCGGTAGCCTGGGCGCGGGCACGTGCGCGTACAAGTTCCAGCGGTATTTTTGCCTCTTCTACCCTGCCCAGTTCGGCCAGTGCCTCGGCTTCCCACAGGAGTACCTCGGCATACCGTATAGCGGTGTAGTTGATATCGCCATCCGCCTTTTGTGTCACCTCTGAAGCAGGCTGCAGATACTTCCTCACTCCCAGTTTGGTAGAGGAAAACGAGTTTTTATACACCACCCCGAAATACTGGTCGTTATTCATTGCAATGGTGAATTTACGGCGGGGATCGAGCGGGTCAAAGGAATCAAAATATGCCTGTGTCACTTCGGCAAATCCGTATCCATCAGTCACTTTTTTTGAAAGCCACCACTGGTTCAGCGAATTGCCTGTTCCAGATTCAAGATTGGTATGCTGTATTTCCCACACCGACTCCTGATTATTTTGTGTATTTTCCCGGAAATTATCCAGATAGTCGGGCATGAGACCATAAGAAGCGGCAGTTTTGACTTTGGCAATCCAGGATAGTGTTTGCTCCCAGTTTTTCTCATACAGAGAGGTTTTGGCAGCGAGTGCAAAAGCGGCTCCTTTAGTAGCGCGACCTGTATTGGCCAGCGTATGCTGGGCTGGCAACAATCCTGCTGCGGTTTCGCAATCAGCAATAATCTGCCGGCGCACCTCGCTGACAGGCGTTTTTGCCACTTTCAGTTCATCCGGTGGAGTAACCCTGATATACAGGGGTACGTCCCCGAATACCTGTGTGAGCAGAAAATAATACCAGGCACGAAGAAAGTACGCCTCACCGAGCACCCTGTTTTTGAGTTCGGCATCCATATCAATGGCAGGCACCCGCTCCAGCACCACATTGCACTGGGCTATTCCTTTGTAGTTCAGCGCCCAGAAATCGGTGAACTCCTGCGTACGGGGCGTCCAGGTAAAGAAATCGAGTTCAGTCAGACCGGGTCGGGAGCCATCACCGCCCACGATGGCTTCATCGGAGGGCAGAACTCCGAAGCCCCAGTAAAAATTATTGTTGGTTACACTGAAGGTGAGCGACTGATATGCCGCGTTGATGGCCTGAACAGCGTCATCTGCTGTCTGGAAATAAGAGCCTGAATCCAGAATACCCAGCGGTTGTTTGTTGAGTATGTCGGAGCAGGATGAGAGCAACGCGATGGAAAAAACGAGTGCTGTGATCTTTTTCATGTCTGTGACTTGTTTCTGGGGTTAAAACTGCATTTGAATTCCGAAAATGATCGTCCTGGGCGCTGGAACTGTACCCCAGTCAATACCTACGGCCAGATCCGATGAAAGTCCGAGTCCGCGGGTATCATTGGTATTGGCCTGAATTTCAGGATCAAGTCCGGGATACCGGGTAAATGTGAGCAGATTCTGGCCGGTTACATAGGCGCGCAGAGAGCCCACCGCTTCGGAAGGTATCAGGTGTTTGAAGTCGTAGCCCAGCGTCATGTTGCGCACGCGCACGTAAGAGCCATCGTACAGCCAGCGGGTGGAAGCACGCCGGTTACCGTTCCGGTCGTCCACACTCACTTTCGGGAATGTGTTACCCGGATTTTCGGGTGTCCAGCGGTTCAGAATATCCCTGTATGAGTTGAAACCGCGAAGTTGTGTTTCGTAGGCGAAGTTACCGTACAGGAAATAGAGGTCGTTGCCCTGTATGCCCTGTGCCAGCAGCGAAAAATCGAAATGCTTCCAGTTAAATCCGGCATTCAGACCGAAGATAAAATCGGGGAACGGACTTCCCACGTGGGTTCTGTCCTTGTCGTCGATGACATCGTCGCCGTTCAGGTCAGCGAATTTGACATCGCCGGGCCGGGTGAAGTTGGACTGGAAGGCGTGTGCCTCAATTTCTTCCTGTGTCTGGAAAATCCCCTCCATTTTCCACAGGTAAAAGGAGCCTACAGGCTGACCGGGTTCCGTCCTGGTGAGGGCTCCGTCTGACAAGCCGAAGCCGCCGAGAATAGGTTCGCCATCGGCAATGGAGAGCACTTTGTTTTGTATTCCGCTGATATTGCCACCCAGACTCCACTGAAACGCTTTTCCGTTGCTTTTGTAGATTGCGCTGAGTTCCCAGCCCTTGTTTTCCACACTGGCGGCGTTCACAAACGGCGGGTTCTGGGCACCTCCCGACTGCGGAACGGGTACGCGTACCAGGATATCATCGCTGAGTTTGACGAAATAGTCGGCAATCACAGTCAGGCGATCATTCCAGAAGCTCATGTCAGCCCCGAAGTTGGTTTGCGTGGTCGTTTCCCAGCGGATATTGGCGTTTCCGCCCTCCACCAGTTGAGAACCGGTAGCAAGCTGACCGTTAAATGAATATACCTTGTTCCCTACAGATATGAGTGAGCTGTACGGGTAATTCCCGATTTCCTGGTTGCC
>JBDLWO010000089.1:0-3626 GCA_039804245.1 Bacteroidota bacterium | reverse complement strand
GACAAAGACATCATTACCATAGAGATCGAACACGTGAATACCGATGCACTCCGCGAACTGGAGCGCATGGGGAAAACGGTACATCCTGCTCCGGCAGCGCTCGATATTATCAAGGACAAAGGAACACAGAAGGAATTTTACCGTCAAAACAACATCCCGACCGCCCCATTTGAACTTTTCGAGGATGAAAAGGCACTGTTGCAGGCAGTATCAGAGGGGCGCTGGAAGCTGCCCTTTGTTCAGAAAACACGCACGGCAGGGTACGACGGAAAGGGTGTTGCCCTCATGCGTACACCCGCCGACCTGGAGAAAAAGTTGTTGTCAGGCCCCTGTCTGACGGAAGAACTGGCCGACATACAAACCGAAATAGCCGTGATTGCCGCACAGAATGAGGATGGTTCGGTAGCCGTGTTCCCGGCCGTGGAGATGGATTTTCATCCGGAAGCCAACCTGGTGGAGTTCCTGCTTTGTCCGGCGCGCATCTCTCCGCTTCAGGAGGCAGAAGCCCAGGCACTGGCTGAACGGGTAATCCGGTCGCTCGGCTGCTGCGGATTGCTGGCGGTGGAAATGTTCCTGACAAAATCCGGTGAAATATGGGTGAATGAATCGGCGCCCCGCCCCCACAACAGCGGACACCACACCATAGACAGTGCCATCACCAGCCAGTTTCAGCAACATATCCGGGCTGTTACCAACCTGCCGCTCGGATCGGGTACCCAGGTTACCGGCGCTGCCGTTATGCTCAATCTCCTGGGAGAAGAAGGGCACAAGGGGCCGGTTGTCTATCCCGGGGCGGAGGAATGTCTGGCAATGGAAGGGGTTTACATCCATCTGTATGGCAAGGCGATGACATCTCCTTTCCGCAAGATGGGCCATGTGACCATCACGGCCGCCGATGCAGAATCGGCGATCAGGAAGGCTGACTTTGTTAAAAAACAGCTAAAAGTGGTGTCAACGGAGGTATAAAATCAGATTTTCAGATTATTTTTCCTACTTTTGGTGGATGTTTACCCCGAAACGTACCCGATATGATCAAGGATATTCTGAACAAACCCGAAGGCAGGCGACTGGAGTTCAGACAGGAACTGCCCGTCTCCGCCGATCTGGCAAAAACCATCGTGGCTTTCGCCAATGACGCGGGTGGTGATATTTTCATCGGTATACGGAACAGCCCCAGACAACTGACCGGAGTACCGGAACCCGACCTCATGAAAACGGAAGAGCAGATAGCGTCCATCATACACGACCACTGTACCCCGGTTATTATCCCCGAGATTACCTTTCTCGCCCACGAAGACAAACACTTTATCAGAGTACAGATTCACAGGGGAAGTGATTTCCCCTATCACCTGAGGGCCAAAGGGGCCAAAGAGGGCACTTACATACGCATTGGATCCACCAATCGCAAGGCAGACGATGATATTATCACAGAACTGGAGCGCCGGAAAAGGAATATCTCTTTTGACAGCGAGCCACAGTACGGCAAAACAATTTCAGACCTTGACCTGACTGATTTTGGCAAACAGTTCTCCGAACTGACCGGAGAAGAACTGAACGGGACAACGCTGGCCAAACTTGGACTGGTCAAAGAACTGAACGGTACGATCACAGTCACCAGCGCACTGGTACTCTTTTCCGATTTTGAAAGCCGGAAAGAACTCTTTCCCTACTCAAAAATAGAATGTGCGCGTTTTAAAGGCACCAGTACCGATATCAGGATTGACGATAAAACAATCACAGAACATATCGGCAGACAGCCGGAAGAAGCACTCCGGTTCATCCAGCGGCATGTCAACAGCAGTTCGCTGATAGAGGGTGTTTATACCCGCCGCCGCTGGGAATATCCCATGGCAGCCCTCAGGGAGGCACTCCGGAACGCCGTGGTACACCGCGATTACAGCCTGACAGGGAAAGACATCAAGGTGGCCATTTATGACGATATGGTTGAAATTACCAGTCCCGGCACCCTGCCTCCTTCCATAGATTTTCAGGAAATGGATGCCAGGCAGAGCGACATACGGAACAAGGCAATTGCTCCCGTTTTCAAACGACTCGGACTCATTGACCAGTGGGGAAATGGATTGAAAATAATATCGGAAGAGCTCAAATCCTATCCCGACATAGAACTCCGCTGGTTTGAAAAGGGCCTTCAGTTTCAGGTGCAGTTCGTTCGCAAAAGCAGCCAGCCGGCAACCATGGCATCGGAATCAGTGCATGATTCCGATCATGCCGGAACATGGCCGGCACCAGGATGGCACCAGGATGGCACCAGGTCGGCACCAGGTCGGCACCAGGTCGGCACCAGGTTGAAAAGTTGCTGCTGAGTATGAAAACCCCAAAGAAAATCAGGGAGCTGATGGAAGTGATGTCGTGGAAAGACCGGAGCAAATTCAGGGCCAGGTATATCACCCCGCTACTGGAACTCGGGATACTGGAGATGACCATCCCTGACAAGCCCAACAGTTCGAACCAGGAGTACGACCTGACCGAAAAGGGCCGGAAATTTCTGGACATTCTGCGTGGAAACGGCGAATAGACCATGAATAACCCTTTCCGCGCAGAATATAGCAGAGGTCAGCGAATCAGGGTAACCTGCCCCAGCTGTCTCTTGGTCTCCCCGCATACACTGATTTCAGCCGAATACACGTAAACGTCGGAAGGAGCATCAACGTTGTTGACGCGCCCGTCCCACGGATTGCTGCCGGTGTATATTTCCTGTCCCCAGCGACTGTATATCGTCATGGAGAGCAGCTCGACGTTTTTCCCGACCAGACTGAACGTATCGTTGGAGGAGTCGCCGTTCGGCGTGAATGCGTTGGGCAGGTCCACCGTGCAGTCGGGAGGCGTTACCGTTATTGTAACGCTGGCAGAATCAGCGCAACCTGTACTGCTGATGACAAGCAGTTGATAGGTAGTGGTACTGTCGGGTGCAGCCACGGGACCGGGGCAGTCAGTACACGAGAGCCCATCTGGCGGCGACCAGCTGTATGTTCCGGAGCCGGTACCGGTCAGTTCGATTGACTCGCCTGCTTCAATACTGGTGTCAGCTGGCGACACAAAAGCATCGGGAGAAAAAAGCAGGTTGACAACCACAGTATCGGTTAACGTGCAATTATCCAGTGTAGCCGTGGCCACGATTACAGCAGATGAGTCGCCTGTAAAAATTGTAGCCGGATTGGCAGCACTGGCAACCAGACTATCGGGCGACCATAAAAGAGAACCATTTGTGGATGCCTGAAGGGAAACCGGAGAGCCTGCGCAGACAGACTGATCCTCGCCGGCATCGAGCGACAGGGTGGTCAGCGCTACATTTACCGTATCTGATCCTGACCCGCAGCCGGGAGTGGTTACAGTTACGGCATACTGGCCCGGCGCTGAAACACTGAGTTCGCCGGAGCTTGCCCCGTTTGACCAGGAGTACGTGCCACCGATGATACCGGTGGAAAGCTCAACAGTCTGATTTTCACAAAGGGTAATATCATCACCCAGATCCACATTCAGCTGGGTGGAGGCTCCATCATTTCTGAAAATAGCATTGTCGAAATTGGGCAAGCCCAGAAAAAACAGGGGATCAGCGTTGAATTGAAGCGCCTTTCGATTGAGGAAAGGAGCAGAATTCGGACAGA
>JBDLWO010000088.1:0-39634 GCA_039804245.1 Bacteroidota bacterium | reverse complement strand
ATTCGGGATGTAGCGCAGTCCGGTAGCGCACCTGCTTTGGGAGCAGGGGGTCCCAGGTTCGAATCCTGGTATCCCGACAAAAAATAAACGCAATTATCTGATATACAGATAGTTGCGTTTTTCATATTACACCCTCTCCAGTACTACGGCGTACCCCTGCCCTACCCCGATACACATAGTCACGAGCGCGTACCGTTTTCCTGTGAGCGAAAGTTCAAGTGCTGCAGAATAAAGAATACGGGCGCCACTCATGCCGAGCGGATGGCCGAGTGCAATGGCGCCACCGTTTGGATTCACTCGCGGGTCGTCGTCGGCAAGTCCGAGTGCGCGTGTACACGCGAGCGACTGTGCTGCAAAAGCCTCGTTCAGTTCGATAACATCCATGTCGCTTACAGACAGGCCGGCTCTTTCCAGTGCTTTCAGACTGGCGGGAACCGGTCCAATTCCCATAATACGGGGTTCAACGCCTGCTACAGCCGACGAAACAATACGTGCCAGCGGTTTCAGCCGGTATTTTTCACAGGCAGATGCGGATGCAAGCAACAGGGCAGCAGCTCCGTCATTCAGACCTGATGCGTTACCTGCTGTCACTGATCCATCCTTCCGGAACGCCGGGCGCAGTTTTGCCAGTCCATCGGCAGTTGTGCCTGGCTTCACAAACTCGTCGCGGTCGAACACAACCGGATCACCCTTTTTCTGAGGCAGTACTACCGGTACAACTTCCCGTGACAAACGGCCATTCTGCCAGGCGGCGGCGGCCTTTTGTTGAGAGCGAAGTGCAAACAAATCCTGATCGGCACGATTTATTCCGTCACGTTCAGCCAGATTTTCGGCAGTATCACCCATGGCGTCAACGCCGTAGAGTTCCTTCATGGCCGGATTGACAAAACGCCATCCGAACGAGGAATCGAACATCTGGGCATCACGGCCGAAAGGAGCAGATGTTTTGGATATCACCCAGGGCGCGCGTGTCATATTATCCACCCCTCCTGCTATCATCAGATCTGCATCGCCGGTCTGGATAACCCGTGCGGCGTCTATGGCAGCCGACAAACCTGAAGCGCACAGGCGGTTCACAGTCTGTGCAGGCACCTCTACCGGCAAACCGGCCAGCAACACCGACATGCGGGCTACATTCCGGTTGTCTTCTCCGGCCTGATTGGCACAGCCGATGACGACATCGCCCAGTTCACGCGGATCGATACCCGGGTAGCGGGACATGAGCTGGCGCAGCACGAGCGCCAGCATATCGTCGGGCCTGACTGCAGAAAGCGAACCTGAGAAATTACCTATCGGCGTACGTACACCGTCAACGACAAATGCGTGTTGCATAATAAATTCAGCTTAAAACTTCTTTGGATGTGCGGTAAGCGGTGCCCTTGAAAATAGCTACCGTTTCGCCGGATTCGTTGGTGGTTGTAATTTCATATACGCTGGTTTTGTTGCCGAGATGCAGCTCCCTGGCTTCAACAAACAGCGTTTCACCTTCCTTAGCAGATCTGGTGAAAGAGATGGATACCTCGAGCGCGAGCGCAATGCGCCCGTGCGAGTTGCAGGCAAAGGCGAAGCAGGAGTCGCTGGCAGCGAACACTACCCCGCCATGAATAATGTCGAAGCCGTTGAGCATATCTGGTTTCACGACAAACTTCAGCCGGCACCAGCCGGGCCCTGTACCTGTTATCTCCAGGCCCATCCACTGGCTGAAGGCGTCTTTCGACATCATTCTGGCTGCTACCTGTTCGGGTATAGTCATCATTAATGGCATTTAAAGTAATCGAAAGGTTCCAGACAATCCTTGCAGCGATAGAGCGCCTTGCAGGCAGTTGAGCCATATTCGGCGAGTTTTTCGGTATTGCGCGACTGGCATCGGGGGCAAGTGACCGAAACCTCGGAGAACAGCAGTCGTTCGATTCTGGCTTCCTGTTCGGGCGGAGCGATACCGTACTCCCTGAGTTTGTGCCGGGCTGACTCGGGAATCCAGTCGGTTGTCCAGGCGGGCTGGAGCACCTCCCTGACGGTGACCTCTTTGAATCCGTGAGCGGCCAGTTCCAGCCTGATATGAGCGGCGATCATATTCATGGCCGGGCAACCCGTGTAGGTGGGCGTAATGAGCACCAGCACCTGTGCGTTTTCGGGATTGACGGGCACAGTCGTATTTGTATGTCCTTCGAAATCCGAGATCGTGAGCTGGTCATTATCTCTGATTTCAATACGTCTGACGATACCCATATCGAGGATAGTCAGCACCGGAATTTCCGGGTCAACCACCGTTTCGAGCCATTTCCAGAGGTCGCCGATACTTGCCTGATGTACATCGGTACTCATTGTGTTACCATACGGAGTTGGGGTACGCACGCTGCACGAACTGCATTTCGGCGAGAATATAGCCGAGGTGTTCGGAGTGGCGGCCGGTTTTGCCTCCCGACTGCATCCAGCCATCCTGAGGACGGGTAAGGGTCGCCTGCATCAATATATCGGACAGTTTGTCTTCCACCTGAGGTTTAATGGCATGGAGGTCAACACCGTAACCTGCATTGGCGGCTTCAGTTTCACAGGGAGCCGGTGTGAGCAACTCGCCTCGCAGGGTCCAGAGATTATCGAATGCGGACTGTATGCGACGGTGGCTCTCTGCTGTGCCATCGCCGAGCCTGATCACCCATTCGCTGCTCCAGCGCAGGTGATAGGTTACCTCCTTGATGGACTTGACAGCGATGGCGGCGAGGCGTTCGTCGTTGCTGTGCGTGAGCGCCTGAAGGAAAAAGAAATGCCAGGAGTCGAACAGAAAATTGCGGGCTACCGTTTGGGCGAAGTCGCCGTTTGGTTGTTCAACGAGCAGGCAGTTACGGAATTCACGGGCATCGCGGAGATAAGCCAGATCATCTTCCGTTCGGCCCAGACCTTCCAGTTCAGCGGCGTACTGGTAATAGTTCCGGGACTGTCCGATGAGATCGAGGGCCAGATTTGTCATGGCCATATCAATCTCCAGTTCGGGTCCGTGGCCGCACCATTCTCCCAGCCGGTGACCGAGGATCTGCGTGTTATCGGCGAGAATCAGCAAAAAATCGCGCATAATCAGAGATTGTGGGGTCTTTACATGTGTTTGAGCCCTTCCGGAATATCGTAGAAAGTAGGATGCCTGTAAATTTTATCCCTGGCTGGCTCGAAGAAAGGATCTGTATCGGCTGGATCAGATGCTGTAATGGCAGTGGATGGTACTACCCATATAGACACCCCTTCCATCCTGCGCGTGTAAACGTCACGCGCGTGCTCGAGAGCCATCTGTGCATCGGCTGCGTGCAGAGAGCCTACATGTTTGTGATTCAGGCCGCCGTGAGAGCGGATAAACACCTCCCAAAGCGGGAATTCGCTGTGATTTGCCATCATTGACAATAATTTGCGTGATCAGACAGACTGTTGTCTTTTGTTTGCATGCGCCATGGCGGCTTCACGAACCCAGGCGCCCTCCTCCCAGGCCTTGCGGCGTGCGGCGAGGCGTTCGCGGTTACAGGGGCCATTTCCTTTGAGCACTTCATTGAACTCGGTCCAGTCAATAGGACCGAAGTCATAGTGACCGCGTTCCTCGTTCCATTTCAGGTCAGGATCGGGCAGCGTCATATTGAATACCTTGATCTGCTCGGCTATCATATCCACGAACTTCTGTCGGAGCGTATCGTTGGAGTAGCGCTTGATTTTCCAGCGCATGGACTGTGCCGAGTGCGGGGAGTCGGAGTCATTCGGGCCGAACATCATCATGGAGGGCCACCACCAGCGGTTGATGGCGTCCTGGCACATAGCCCGTTGTTCGGGTGTACCCTTTGACAAAGTGAGCAGAATCTCGAAACCCTGACGCTGATGGAAACTTTCCTCCTTGCACACCCGCACCATGGCGCGGGCATAGGGTCCGTAGCTGCACTTGCACAGAGCGACCTGGTTCATGATAGCGGCTCCGTCAACCAGCCAGCCCACGGCGCCCATATCGGCCCAGGTGAGTGTGGGATAGTTAAAAATGGAACTGTACTTGGCTTTGCCGTCCAGCAATTCCTGATACAGCTCTGCCCGGCTGATTCCGAGCGTTTCTGCAGCCGAGTAGAGATAGAGACCATGCCCTGCTTCATCCTGAATTTTGGCGAGCAGCGCTACTTTGCGACGCAGACTTGGGGCGCGGGTGATCCAGTTCCCTTCGGGGAGCATACCGACGACTTCGGAGTGTGCGTGCTGGGATATCTGGCGGATGAGCGTTTTACGATACGCCTCCGGCATCCAGTCCTTGGGTTCAATTTTCTGTTCGGCATCAATGCGCGCCTGAAAACGTTCTTCCAGAGAAACCTGAGTACTCATGGGTGATGATTGGGTTAGAAAAGCGTTATTTAATGTCGAAATCAACTTTAATGACGGGTGTAAGCGGGTGCGCCTGACAGGTCAGGATAAAACCGGCCTCTACTTCTTCTTCATCGAGGGCATAATTGGCTTCCATTTCAACCTTTCCTTCAGTCAGCTTGGCCCGGCATGTGCAGCATACGCCACCTTTGCAGGCGAATGGCAGATCGGCGCCGGTGGCAAGTGCCGCATCGAGAACAGCCTGACCTTCCCGGACGGGCACATCGAAACGCACACCGTCGAGGCGGATCTCTGCTGTCGCTATAACAGCATCTGACACTGGTTGTTGCGATTTTTTTTGCTTGTGCTGGCCGGTACCGAACAATTCGAAGTGAACATGGTCTTTCGGTATGCCTCTGGACTGAAGTCCCTCGCGCACGCATGCGATCATTTCTTCCGGGCCACATACGAAGAACTGGTCAGCCCCGAGTATATCAGGCATGACTTCCAGCATTTCATCCAGGCGGGCTGCAGTGATGCGGCCGCTTTGCCAGGGTACATCCACCCTTTCCTGACTCAATATATGAATCACCTGAAAGCGACCGAGGTAGCGATTTTTCAATCCTTCTATTTCTTCGCGAAAAATCACGGTGGAAGATCTGCGGTTCCCGTAAACAAGCGTAACCCGGCTTTCGGCCGCCTTCTGAAGTACCGTTTTGATGATAGAAATGACTGGCGTGATACCGGATCCTGCAGCGAAGAACACGAAATCGCGGTTCATATCGGCGGACACCGACTCCGGAAAGAAGCGGCCATCGGGCGGGGCGGTTTCGAGCGTATCCCCCGCTTTCAGTGAATCGTTGGCATAAGTTGAAAAGAGCCCTCCATCCACCTTTTTGATGGCAATTCGCCATTCATTTTCGGTCGGAGCGCTGCAAAGTGAGTAAGACCGCCGCACCTCTTCTCCATTCAGACTGGCGCGAAAAGTCAGGTATTGACCTGGCATATAGCGGAAGTCATCCCTGAGGGAATCCGGAATATCAAGGGCAACAGAAACACAGTCCGACGTTTCCCGTCGGATGGTGGCGATTTTAATTGGATAGAACTTCATTATCAGGGCAAATAACGCCCAAAGCTAAGCACTCTTCGGCGGTTGACCAAACTATGGGCACTGGAAGGCGGGATTTTTAGAATTTCTAAAAATTATGGGCTATGGGGGTATGGGGTATGGGGGGTGCATCCTCGCTCTGGACCTGGCTCCCTTCAGGGCTGCAGTAATCAGTACTCATAAAACATACCAAACTTGACCTTCATGGCTGTGAAATCCGGCTCACCATATTTTCGTTTCGCTGATCTGAGGGTTTTAACCCCCTTGAGGGACAGTTGATGAGCCTCTTTGGAATTATTATATATGAACAGATCGAGCGCGTTCAGGCAGAAAGCTCCGCCCGCAACCGCTGCACCAGCTCCTGCGACACACTGAACTGCCCGGCGATGGCCTCATCCGAAAGGTGGAGGTGATGCGAGATGCAGGCCGACAGGGGGACAACCTATTGATACGGAACACCCAGTACCACCGAATCATTTCGGATTAGACCGTATCCGGAATGAAAACGGGGGCCTTTCAATTTTTTTCAAAAAAATAAATCATAAAACAACCGATTTGTTGACGTTTACATACCTTCGCGTCCATGAAACAATTTTTCTCATGGCGTTGGTGGCTTTTTCCTGATCCGACTGGTTCCGGAAGAGTTGTTCATGTCATGAAATAAGTATTTGTTTCGCGCATCACTCTGAAGAGGGCTTGTCGGTACTGCCGGCAAGCCCTCTTTTTTTTTATTTTTTTCAAACTTTCAATCATGAACAAAAAAATCACTCTGAACGAATCAGACATGCCCAAAAAATGGTACAACGTGGCGGCCGACATGCCCAACAAGCCGCTGCCTCCGTTGCATCCAGGCACCAAACAACCCGTCGGTCCTGAAGACCTGGCGCCTCTTTTCCCGATGGAACTCATCAAACAGGAGGTGAGCGGCGAAAAATTCATCGAAATTCCTGATGGTGTACGCGAAAAGTACCTGTTATACCGCCCATCGCCACTGGTTCGAGCCACAGCGCTCGAAAAGGCCCTCGACACGCCGGCCCGCATTTATTACAAGTACGAAGGCGGAAGCCCGAGTGGTTCACACAAAACAAACACCGCCTTTGCACAGGCGTTTTACAATCGGGAAGAAGGTGTGAAAAAGATCGTTACCGAAACCGGCGCCGGCCAGTGGGGCACTGCACTGAGTTTTGCCTGTCAGCAGTTCGGCCTCGCGTGCGACGTGTATATGGTACGGGTTAGCTACGACCAGAAGCCCTACCGGAAAGTTATCATGCGCACTTTCGGCGCAGATGTGTATGCCTCCCCGAGCAACCGGACCAAAGCCGGGCGCGATGTGCTGGCTGCCCATCCCGACAGCAGCGGTTCGCTCGGCATCGCCATCAGTGAGGCAGTTGAAATGGCCGCCGGCGATCAGAATACAAAATATGCACTCGGATCGGTGCTGAATCACGTACTGCTCCACCAGACGATCATCGGAGAAGAGGCCTTGAAACAACTGGAGTATGCCGGCGATTTTCCGGATGTGGTCATCGCTCCGCTGGGTGGAGGCTCCAATTTTGCCGGCATTTCTTTCCCGTTCCTGCGCCACAAACTGGAAGGCATCAGGAATGTGCGCTGTGTGGCTGTGGAGCCCGCTTCGTGCCCCAAGCTCACCCGTGGCGAATTCCGCTATGATTTTGGCGATACAGCAGGATACACTCCGCTTCTGCCCATGTACACCCTCGGTCACCAGTTTATGCCCTCCAGTATCCACGCTGGCGGACTGAGGTATCACGGCGCCAGTGTACTGTGCAGTCAGCTGTTGAAAGACGGACTGATTGAAGCCGTGGCCATGCAGCAGCTCGAGTGTTTCGAGGCTGGCGTGCTCTTTGCACAAACTGAGGGTATTTTGCCCGCTCCGGAGGCGGCGCACGCTATCGCACAGGTCATCAGGGAGGCTGCAGCCGCAAAAGAAGCAGGTGAAAGCCGGACAATCCTGTTCAATCTGTGTGGACACGGGCATTTTGATCTGCAGGCCTATTCCGACTATTTTGACGGAAAACTGAGCGATCATACCCTGGACAATGATGTTATCAGGGAAAATATTTCGGCGATAGACGCTCTTCAGCCCGCCTGAATTACATCTTCAGCAGCGCGCGCCGCCAGACGCTGTCGCCGGCGCGCGCCTGAATCATGTATATGCCCCGGGGCCAGTCTGACACCCCAACAGTTACTTTGCCCGCCGGAGAATACCCGGAAGCCATCAGTCGCCCGTCGCCAGAAAGTATCTGAATTTGGAGTTCATCGTCGCGACCAAGCGCAATATCCACAAAATCGGTGGCCGGAGAGGGCGAAACCAGCAATTCCCCATATAGAATATCTGTCGCCGAGGTTACTGCCGTCCGCAGTTCTACACAGTAATCCTCCACCTGACCGAATTCAAAAGTTGAACAAGGGCCCGGAGGCACCTGGTCCACCTCTGAATATTTCATCATAACCCGCATACGCGTGATGCCCGCAGCCGGGAAAAGAGGCGTTTGAAAATTTCCCGACAGAGTACCATGAAGTGAAAAACCCGGGTCGAAGGCAAGTTCATCGGGGACTTCAAAGATGCCATTAAAGTTGTAATCAATATAAACCCGATAATACTCTTTGTAACCGCCTCCCCAGAAGCCCGGCGTAATGGTAATGTCGATTGAGGATAGCGATTCAAGTACCGGAATAGAATCTGTTTTACCTGAAAAATTCTGGTATCCGGCTCCACTCTGTGCGGAAAAATACTCCCAGTTGCCCAACTTTACCGAGGCAATCCATTCTTCCTGTGCATCTTCGGCAGCGGCGGTACAATAACTGGCATCGTAGCAGGCTCCGCAGCCCCTGGTCACAAACTCAAAATTGTCAGCAAGCAGATTCCAGCCGTCCAGACAATAGCCGAATATACTGACTTCATAGGACGTACAGGGAATCAGCTCCTCAATTTCCAGCATCGGACTGTCGGTGATAATCCCCATCCAGCCACTCTGTGAATCTGATTTTCTGTAAAGCACCCTGTACAAAGTATAATATTCGGGAGGGAGCCACGAAATTGATGCCGAAGAACTCTGTGGTACACACACAGTCTGCAAATCAGGAGCAGAGCAACAGCCCTCCGTCAGGAACGTTGTCGTTTGCGACCAGTCGGACCAGCCGCCGTTATTACAACAAGCCCTGACCTGAAACTCGTACTGTGTACAGGCCTGCAGTTCGTCCAGTGTTATTGTTTTTACTGAAATGCTGTCGGAATACATCCAGTTTTCACCCAAAATACGCCACCTGATCTGGAAGCGAGAGGCCCCGGGCACCGAATGCCATGAAACATCAGCCTGAAAAATACCCTGGGAAACTTGCGGAACAAAAGGTTGCGGACAATCGGGACAACCTGATTGATACACTGATAACAGATTGCCGAGGTTCAGCTTGCCTCCGGAAACCGTCCTGTTCAGCAGTTCGGCTGATGAATCAACGGTTTCAAATATCAGCTCTTTGGCCAACTGTGCCGATAAAGCGGGATCCGTATCCTGAAGGATAGCGAGTTCCGGACATTCTGCGCTGTAAAGCAGTCCGACCGCACCGGCAACATGCGGAGCTGCGAAAGAAGCGCCCGAGTGAACGGCATAGCCCTGAGCAGTGAGCGAGAGCACACCTTCTCCGAAAGACGCGAGGTCAACCGTATTCATACCCCAGGATGAGCCCGGTGCCGGCAGTCCGTTATCGGCCAGCGAGGTAACCGAAATCAGAGAGGCCGAAGGACAGGTTGCAGGCAGATCACCAACCAGATCAATATCAACGGGATTATTGGCGGTAGCCGAAACGGTCAGTATCCCCTCGGCGCCCAACAGATCGAGCATTTCACACCACAGGGGTGCATCGGATGGGAAACCGTAATCGAGGCCCCAGGAACTGTTTACTGCCACCACGAAAGCGCCCTTCTGGCCATTGGTTTCATTGTACAGTTTCCGGTTGATCCTGATATAATCGAGGGCAGCCAGAATACCCGCTATGGTGTTGCCTCCGGAAACAAGCATCAACCTGACATGCCAGTTTACTCCTGAAATACCCTTAGTGTTGTTGCCGGCTGCTCCGACGATACCAGCCACTCCATTGCCATGTAACGTCGCATTTCCTTGAATATCATCATTTTGTGAAACAACATTCCACCCTCTGTAATCATCCGTAAAACCATTTCCATCGTTGTCGATCCCATCCCCCGGAGAGTCGGCCGTGTTCTTCCAGTGGTTGGGTTGAAGGTCAGGATGAGTGGCACTGAAACCGGCGTCCACAACCGCAATCACAATCGTATCTCCGGCAGGCGTGACACCGCCCGTTGTATAGTTCCATGCGACCGAAGCATCCATATCATTATCCGGCACACTGGTGTTCAGCAGTGGCCACTGCGACTGAAAAAGCGGATCGTCGGGCAACATCATTCCGCGCAGACTGAGTTCGAGGTTCTGCTGAAATACCAGCACTTCGGGTTGAGAACGCAGCCAGCCCGCTTCGGCGCCTCCCGCCTCCAGCATGGTAACTCTCCAGATGTTCAGTGATTCGGAAACCGGCGAACAACTCCAGTCGGACCGGGTACCAGGCATGCCTGATCTTAGAAACAGATCATGTGGTGTACCCTTCCCCGACAACTTCACTAACCAGTCGCCCGGGGTCTGAGCAGGCAGAACACAAGTAACCAGCAGGAGTACAGAAGCGACAATCGTCGAAATACAGAAACAATTTCTCATGGATATTATCCAATTCTGATGCAAAAGTGCGCGTTAAATACTTTATTTGCCCGACCAACAAGCACGAGTGTATATTTTTTCCAAAATATTACGGAACAGTATTATCTTGTGATTGGAACACATGTTTCACAATACCCAAATTTCCTTCAGAACTCGACCTGTAATCCTCGCCAAATTGAAATAAAACATTGTTTAATCTGGTTTTTCCAAACAAGTAATAAATGATCACTACCTGTCGAGATTCCGCGACTGTCTGCAAACCGTTTTTGCGCCTGATCCTGCTTTTGATTTTTCTTGCGGCAAATACTGATTCACACGCTCAGGGATGCAGCTGTACCAATTGTCCCCAGTTCATGCCCGACAACTTTGTCGGTGGTTTTCTGATCAATGTTATGGGTGCCACCAACAATACACTTGGGCAGAATGGCCAGGGTGTATGTGGTGTCAATATGAGTTTTGATCACGAGTATCTGGGCGATCTGAGTATCGTTCTCACCTCTCCCGGCGGGCAGTCGGTGACGCTGGTAGGCCCCATCGGTCTGTTCGGCTCCACCGATTTTACCACCTGGAATATCGGTTTTGTGCCCTGTGGTGACACGCCTACTCCTGATCCGGGCTTCTCCAGTCAGTGGAATAATAACCAGCCCTGGGGTACGTTCGGGAACTATACCGGAACTTATTATCCCAGCAGCGGCTGTCTGGAAAATTTCAACTCCGGACCGGTAAACGGCACATGGACGCTCACTGTGACCGACGGACAGGGCAATGACGTTGGTAACTTCCTGAACTATGAGATTATTTTCTGCGATCCCGACGGTATCCTGTGTATTTCCTGCGATGCTGACGCTGGTGAACTTACCCAAAATGACGTTACGGCCTGCGAGGGCTCAGGCGACCTCGTGCTCGATTTGCCGCCAAACTACCCGCCACCTACGGATGCACCACCACCCGCGGATTATGGTTATACTTATGTAATTGGCGGTGCCGGTGGAGTAATTCAGGCGTATGACGCTGCTCCCGACCTGACAGGCCTGCCACCTGGCAACTATACTGTATGCGGATTTTCGTACCTTCTGATGCAGGAAGACGATATCCCCGCTCCCAATGGCAGCCTGACAGTGGCACAACTCAATACTCAACTTGAATCAAGCCAGCCACCACTGTGCGGCGATCTCTCCGGCAACTGTGTGAATGTAACTATTCTCGAACTCCCGCCAGATGAAGAGGAATTCGCCACCATCTGTAATCCTGAATGTTATGAGTTTCATAATCAGTTCTATTGCAACTCCGGTACTTACATCAGAAATCTGGAAACCGACGATGGTTGCCCATATGTTGCAACACTTTACCTGACGGTCATACCGCCCATTACAAGAAATATCACAGAATCAATCTGTGATGGCAGTTGTGCCACTACCCCCGGCTTTGAGGATGCCTGCGGAGCGGGTTCATATCAGATTAATATTCCTTCCGTAGTGTCGGGTTGCGACAGCGTGGTAAACCTGAATCTTATTGTGCTCAATCCGGTCGCCAATATTGACCCGCCGGCGCCGCTTACCTGTTCACAGACATCGGTACTGCTGTCTGGTTCAGGCTCCAGCATTGGCGGCGGCGTATCATATCTCTGGACAACCACCGGCGGACACTTCGTGAGCGGCACCAGTTCCATCAATGCCGTGGTGGATGCACCGGGCGAATATCAGCTCAGGGTATGCAGAACGGCTGGCGGTATATCCTGCTGCGATTCTACAGAAGTGGTAGTAACCTCCCAGCAGCAGATACCTGCTCCTCCCAATGCAGTCGTGGGACCATCGGTAATATGCCCCGGACAAACAGCAACCTATACAGCCTCTACTTCCAACGGAGCTACTGGTTATTCCTGGAGCGTGCCACAGGGTGCAACGATTGTTTCAGGTCAAAATACGCAAAGTATCGAGGTGTTGTGGTCGGGAGTTTCAGGAGGAAACGTGTGTGCATCTGCCGTAAATCTCTGCGGAATCAGTAATCCGACGTGCCTTCCGGTTACTGTTGCACTGAGCGGCGCTCCGGCGATTCCCTCCGGCGATTCAGTTGTATGTGCAGGATCCGTAAAGGTCTATTCTATCAGTCCGGTAGCGGGCGCCACCGATTATACCTGGACGGTTTCGGGCGGAACCATTCTTTCCGGTCAGGGTACCATTTCTGTCGTTGTCAGTTGGTCCAATATCAGTGGAAGTATTTGTGTTAATGCCACTACGCTCTGTGGCGTTACGCAGAATGCATGCAAACCTGTTACGGTCAACAGCATACCGGCTTCACCTGTGCCCACAGGAGCGCTCAGCGCGTGCCCGGGTGGCTCCTACAGTTATTTGTCCGGTGCGGTACCCGGAGCTGCCACCTACAACTGGTCGGTAACCGGCGGATCGGTAACTGGTGGCCAGGGCTCAACCAGTGCCCAGATTCAATGGGATGTCAATGCTGTTTCGGGAACGGTCTGCGTGAACACAGCCAACACATGCGGTACAAGCTCCGACAGTTGCCTGCTCGTCAGTCTGAGTACACCTGTAGCCGGCCCAATCAATAATACCTGCGATGGTACCGGACAGTTCTACACAGTTTCGTTTACTGTAACAGGAGGTACCCCACCATATAACGCACAGGGTGGTACAGTTTTTAGCGGCATTTGTACCTCGGAACTTATTCCAAGCGGTCAGTCGTACACACTGATTGTTACTGACGCCAACGGATGCAACTCTCCCGCCATTTCAGGCTCCTTTAACTGCAACTGTACTACAGACGCAGGCAACATGAGCCTCAGCCCTCTGTCAGCCTGTACCGACCAGTCTGTAACAGCCACTCACCTCGGCGGACAAAATACCGATGCAAACGATGTCAGTGCCTACTTCCTTCACTCCAACGCAGGCGCCTCACTAGGTACTGTTTACAGTCAAAATACTACGGGTACCTTCACTTTTGTACCCGGTATGACGCCAGAGGTCACTTACTATATATCATTGGTAGTGGGCGACAACAGTAACGGGTTACCCAGCCTGCAGGACCCCTGCCTGTCAGTAGCTCAGGGCCAGCCAGTGATCTTTCACGCGTACCCGCAGGCAAACGCGGGTGCGGATACTGATTCCTGCGGACTCAGTATCCAGCTGAGTGCACTGGCCGGAACAGGAACGGGGCTCTGGACAACAGTTTCTGCTCCACCCGGCGGGGTCGTCAATTTCACATCTGACCAGAACCCGGGCAGCGGAGTATCCTCCAATATCTTTGGTATTTATGCTCTTGCCTGGACGCTTGATAACAGCAACTGTCGGGATTCTGATACAGTAACTGTTGCATTTAACAGCAGTCCTGTACTCGCAAACGCGATGTATGATTGCGATTCCGGCAATGAAAATTACTCGGTTACCTTTACGGCAAGTGGAGGCACACCCGGTTACCAGGTCGCAGGCAGTGTGCCGGCCACCGGCTCGGGTAATACCTTTACCTCCGGGTTTATTCCGAACGGAATCGCTTACTCTTACACAGCCACCGATGCAGCAGGCTGTGTTTCCCAACCATTCAACGGAGCCTTCAGTTGCGACTGCGCCACTGACGCCGGTTTAATGGACATTGAACCTCTGTCAGCCTGCGAAGGTGAAAGTGTAACCGCCCTCCATCTGGGTGGAGAAACACTCGATGGCAATGATATTACAGCTTATTATCTGCACTCCGGCTCAGGAAACTCCCTTGGTACTGTGTTCTCCACCAACTCAACCGGTATTTTCAGTTTCCAGAATGGTATGACTTACGGGGTTACCTATTACGTATCGTATGTGGTGGGTACCGACCTGAACGGGCTGCCCGATCCGGCCGATTTCTGTCTGGCGGTAGCGCCCGGTCAGCCCGTGGTGTTTTATCAAAATCCGGTTGCCAATGCCGGATCGGATGTCAATATCTGCGGCAATTCAATCAGTCTTGAAGCTGTACCGGTGAGCGGGGGTAACGGGATCTGGACAGTAGTATCCGGAAACCCCAACGACCTGAGCATTACTTCCCCTGCAGACCCCACCTCTCAGGTGAGCGCTTCCGGTTACGGAACCTTCACGCTGCAGTGGCAAGTCACTCGCAATGGCTGTTCAGATACCGATCAGGTTGTAGTCCGGTTCAATGATGCACCCATCGTGGCCGGTCTCACGCGCACCTGCGATGCGAACAACGAAAATTATACAGTCAGTTTCTCGCTTTCGGGCGGAACACCACCTTATACGGTAAATGGAGTGTCCGTTACTGGCTCTTCTTTCATTTCATCGCCAGTAATCAGCGGAAATCCTTACAGTTTTTTAGTGTCTGACGCCAGCGGTTGTCAGTTACCGGCAGTGAGCGGGGTATTCGCCTGTGCCTGTTCAACAGATGCCGGAACCATGTCTGCCCAGACCATTACTGTTTGTCAGGGCAGCAGTATTACAGCCACCTCCAATAACGACAAAACGCTCGATGGGAACGATGTGTTCGGCTATGTGTTGCACAGCGGATCAGGAACTGTGCTCGGACAGGAATTTGCCCGGAATACAACAGGTATTTTCACTTTCCAGAGTGGCATGACTTACGGCCAGACGTACTATGTGTCTGCGGTGGCGGGTAATCCGCTGAGCGGGTTCCCGAATCCGCTGGATCCGTGCTTCTCCGTGTCCGCCGGTCAGCCGGTGGTATGGCTGGCCAACCCGACACCTGCTGCAGGAGCAGATTTTGCCGTTTGCGGTACAAGCGCGACGCTGAATGCCTCTTTATCTCCCTATTCAGGCGCATGGACACAGGTAGCCGGCCCGGGAGTCAGTACCATTACCAGTACCACTACAGCGAACAGTACCGTTTCCGCTTCACAGAACGGAATTTTCACCTACCGCTGGACAGAAGCCAACGGCGCCTGCTCTGCTTTCGACGAGGTGAAGGTAACGTACAACTCTATTCCTGCAGCCACAGGAGTGAGTGAGGTCTGCGACGGAACCAATACCTCCTACACCCTCTCATTTACCGTACTGGGGGGTACACCGCCCTATCAGGCACAAGGCATTGCAGGCTCTTTCACAGGCAGTAACTTCACCTCATCGCTTGTCACCAGCGGTTCTGCCTACTCCTTCACTGTAAAAGATGCCAACGGTTGTGTATCTGCAGGCATAACCGGCTCTGAAACCTGCGAGTGTACCACCGCCGCCGGAAGCATGATTACAACACCACAGGTTTTCTGCACGACAGATCCGGCTGTAGCCATATGGAATAACGATGGCAACAAGGATGCCAACGATATTATCCGTTTCATCCTGCACAGCGACCCCGGTGCAGGGCTCGGCACCGTATATGCAACCAATACTGTACCTGTGTTCAGTTTCACTGCCGGATTACAAACAGGCGTGATCTACTATATTTCTGCCATAGCGGGTAACAACAACGGAGGCAATGTGAGTACCTCCGATCCCTGCCTGAGCATAGCCATCGGCACACCGGTCAGTTGGGAAGCGCTTCCGAATGCAGACGCTGGCATAGACCACACCATAGACTGCATCATAAACTCCGCCGTACTCGGTGGGCCCGGTACCACACCAGGTCAGTATCTCTGGACGCTGAACGGCGCCAATGTGGGTACAACTAACCAGATTACCGTCCAACAGGGTGGTATTTATACACTGAAGGTGAGCACGCCAGCCGGATGTACCGACACCGACGACGCCACGGTCATACAAAATGACGCTCCGCCCGTTATACACGGTATCACGCTGAACAGCCCCAGGTGCTTCGGTGAAAGCAACGGCAGCATTATCATTGATTCGGTAAGCGCCTCCACACCCGTGTTGTACACACTCGATGGAGTGGAGTACCAGCAGAGCCCGGTTTTTGACCGTCTGAAAGCAGGAATATACACGATCACTGTGCTGGATGAAAACGGCTGCGAAACAACCTCCTCCACGTTGAATCTGGCAACACCGGGGCCGCTCGATGTCAGTTTCCCGGCTGACCTCACCGTAGAACTGAGCGATACCGTTCTGCTGACCGCCACCTGCACCCTGCCACCCGGAGCGCTCGACACCATCATCTGGACGCCACTGCTCGACTCCTCCGAGACACGCGATCCATTGACACAACAATTTGTACCTTTGCAGTCACTGCGCTTTTTCATCACAGTAAAAGACACAAACGGATGCGTTGCTTCCGACGTAGTGGATGTGAAAGTGGCCAAACCGGGTAATATTTACGTTCCCAACGTCTTCAATCCATCGGCCGGACAAGATCCGGTGCTGTACATATTCGGAGGCCGGGATGTAGCTGAAATTGAGTCCTTCCAGATATTCGATCGCTGGGGAACGCTGCTCTTCGAACAGCGCGACTTTCAGCCCAACGACGAAAGACACGGGTGGGATGGCAAGTTCCGGGGCAGTTTTCTTGACCCGGCAGTGTTTGTCTATCAGGCAAAAGTGCGGTTTATTGACGGGGTGGAAATTCTCTTCGAGGGAGATATCACCATCGTCAGGTAGTGAATTTTAATACTGAATGTCATGATTCATTTGACTCCGGCTGTTGTTTTGGCCGTACTCTTTCTTTACTTTGCCATGCTGGTGGCCGTTGCCTGGTTCACCGGCCGCAATGTGGGGAATGAGGGCTTCTTTCTCGCCAACAGGAAGGTACCCTGGTGGGTAGTGGCCTATGCCATGATCGGAACGAGTATCAGCGGTGTCACTTTCATCAGTGTGCCAGGAAAAGTGGGTGGAACCGGCCTTAATATGGCCTTTTCCTATATGCAAATGGTGTTCGGCTACCTGGCAGGCTATCTGGTCATTGCCACCATCCTGATGCCAATGTACTACCGGATGCAGCTGACTTCGATTTACGGGTATCTGGAAGAACGATTCGGGTACTGGTCGTACAAAACAGGCGCCGGCTTCTTCCTGCTCTCCAGAACACTGGGCTCGGCAGCCCGAATGTTCCTCGCTGCCGGCGTATTACAGACATTCGTCTTTGCTCCGCTCGGGGTGCCGTTCCCCGTTACAGCAGCACTCATGCTCGCGCTCATATACGCATATACGTACAAGGGAGGACTGAAAACTATCATCTGGACAGATACCATCATGACTACCTTTTTCCTGATGGCACTTGTTTTCACCGTGACCACCATCGGCAGCGCCCTGCATCTCGGCTGGGGAGATATTATCCCCACGGTGATGAACGGCAAATACGGACAGATATTCTTCTTCGACAACTTTGCCGGTAATCCGAACCATTTTGTAAAACAGTTCGTGGGAGGAGCCCTCATTGCCATCACCATGACCGGCCTTGACCAGGATCTCATGCAGAAAAATCTGGCCTGCAAAAATATACGGGACGCACAGAAAAACATGTTCGTTTTCTGTATTTACCTGATCATTATCAATTTTCTGTTTCTGGTGCTCGGCGCTCTGCTGTACAACTATGCCGGATCCATTGGTCTCGAAGTGCCAGCCCGAACCGATCAACTCTATCCCAAAATAGCCTTTGGGCACCTCGATGCCGCAGCAGGCATCTTCTTTATACTTGGGCTCATCGCCAGCACGTATGCCAGCAGCGACTCCGCCCTTACTGCGCTCACAACCAGCTTTTGTGTTGATTTTCTTGATTTTGAAAAGAAAAAACCCGAAACCAGCCACCTGGCATGGGAAGAGGAAAATACTGCCGCAAAACAGGAACTCGAAAACAGACTGGGCCGTCAGCGAACCTGGGTACACCTGGGCTTCTCGGCCCTTTTTGTGGTTATTATCGTCATCCTGAACACAGTCAGCAGCGACGCAGTCATCAACCTGATCTTCAAAATTGCCGGTTACACTTATGGTCCCCTGCTCGGGTTGTTCGGATTCGGACTGTTCACCAATCTGAAACTCCGCGACAAGTGGGTACCTGCCGTATGTATTGCAGCACCTGCTCTTACCTGGCTCGTGGAATTATCCACCAGACAATGGCTCGACGTGGGCTTTCTGACCATAGCCATCAACGGACTCATTACGGCAGCCGGACTGCGTATGATCGCTGTTATGGAAGAATGATTCTTCCATCAGTTGCGCTCAGTATTCATCGCACAAGATGCACCTGCCAGCTCTGACAGCGCTTTTGCACAACCTTTCCCTGTTGTCAATTCATCAGGAATAATACCTGTTCAGGGTTCAGCAGCCCAGCTCTCAATATGCTTCGTCTCGCTGGAAAATTTGACGCCCGCACAGGTGACAGGCTTGCCACGCTCCCGGGCATTCCGGTAATACTTCCTGCCCAGAAACTGATCAGGTACCTCCGGGGCTGCTTTGCAGAGCTTGAACGCCCATGTGCGGGTCTCGACACTGGCGACATATTAAATTGATTTGATCAACCTGATCTGTTGATTCACAGAGGAACAGAGGTATTCATGTTGGTGATTAACAGGAGATTGGGTATAACACACATTTACATTATCAAAAAGTAATATCTTTCACGTAAATAATATTTAAAACAAATTAATTACATACATTTTTTATTTACAGAACCAAATAAAAAACTTAACATTTCTTTGCCGTAAATCACATTCCTGCAAAAAATATTTTTTCTGTTCTCATATTTATTAATACTTTTGAGCTCTCATCCGCAGATACCGGCAGCCGTTTTCTCAACAATACCCAAACAGGGAAAAGCCAACTGAGAGCCGGGGATTTATTCCCAGGCGGCTGCCGATTCTCTGCCATCTTCCCTGTCTGAACTTTTTATCTCCGCGCTTGTTACGAGGGTCTGAATTGATATTGCATGGCTACTTTTTCCATTAACCTGAAAGATGGTTCCATAGAAAGACCCGGAGAGATAATTGTAGGGATTGACCTGGGCACTACAAACAGCCTCGTGGCTATTATCAGAGACGGCAAGCCCGTTTGCGTACGTGACCAGGATGGTCGCAGCTCCCTGGTACCATCCATCGTTTATTTCGCTGAAGATCAGTCGGTTATTGTAGGCAAAGCTGCCAGAGACAAACTGGTTACTGACCCTGCCCGCACCATTTTCTCAGTGAAAAGGCTGATGGGCAAGTCTTACCTGGATGTAGCTGAACATACGCAGTTTTTCGGTTACAGGATTATTGATGATGATACCGAATCCCTGGTCAAAATCAGGGTGGACGACAGATATTTCACACCGATTGAACTCAGCGCACTCATTCTGCGCGAGCTGAAGCAACGCGTTGAAAATGAACTCAATACAGTTGTCAGCAAGGCGGTCATAACAGTACCGGCCTATTTCAATGACAACCAGCGACAGGCCACCCGCGACGCCGGAAAACTGGCCGGACTGGATGTACTGCGCATAGTGAATGAGCCCACAGCCGCTGCGCTGGCATACAACCCCTCCGAAGCAGGTACCATTGCTGTTTATGACCTCGGAGGTGGCACTTTCGATATTTCCATTCTCCAGATTCAGGACGGAATTTATGAGGTATTGTCCACCAATGGTGACACATTCCTCGGAGGCGACGATTTCGACCAGGCTATTATCCTCAAATGGTTATCTGAACTGGGGCTTCAACAGTCTTTCCTGGAAGAAAACAAGGAGTTCAGTCAGCAAATACGCCTGGAGGCCGAAAAGGCCAAAAAGAAGCTCTCTTCAGCCGAGTCGTACACTTGCGAGTTGAACGGTCAGGCGCTGGAAATCAGCAGGGTCCAGTTCAATGAACTCATCAAGCCGCTCGTGGATCGGACGCTCGTATGCTGCAAAAATGCTGTAAAAGATGCCGGGATAAATTTATCTGACATTAAAACTGTGGTAATGGCCGGAGGCAGCACGCGTGTACCCTTTGTGAAGGAGTCCGTTTCAGCCTACTTCGGTCAGCCCGTATTCGACAATATTGATCCCGACGAAGTGGTAGCCCTCGGAGCCGCCATTCAGGCAGATGTACTCGCCGGAAATCAGCAGGATGTACTCCTGCTCGACATCACTCCCCTGTCGCTGGGAATTGAAACAGTGGGCGGACTGATGGATGTGATTATCCCGCGCAATTCCAAAGTGCCCTCCAAAGCAGGACGGCAATATACTACCAGCGTTGACGGACAAAAAAACCTGAAAATCGCCGTTTATCAGGGTGAACGGGACCTGGTGGAGCACAACCGGAAACTCGGCGAGTTCATTCTGCGCGATATTCCCGCCATGCCTGCCGGGCTTCCCAAGATTGACATACAATTTATACTCAACGCCGATGGCATCCTCACTGTGCGCGCCCGCGAACTGCGTTCCGGACTGGAAACTCAGGTGGAAATCAGGCCTACTTATGGCATTACCGAGGAGCAGATGGCGCTGATGCTGCTCGACAGTATCCAGAACGCACAATCGGACATGGCTGCGCGGGGCATTCTGGAGGCCCGCAATGAAGCGCAGAACATCATCCTCTCCGGGGAGAAATTCCTGAAACAGCACGATTCCATTCTCACGCAGGAAGAAAAGGACACCACCACTGAAATGATCGGATCGCTCAGGCGCATCGCGGCTGGCAACGACAAGGATGCCATTCACAAACAGATGGAGGTGCTGAACGAATATACCACTCCCCTCGCCCACCGCGCCATGGATGCGACCATTGGATCGGCCATGAAGGGGCAGCGTATTGCTGAATAATCAGGTCTGCATCACACCCGGATTGAATTTCTCCACAGGTGCATTATTGGCAGCACTGATGCCCATACTGATCCATTGCCGGGTATCGGCAGGATCAATAATGGCATCCACCCACAGCCGGGCGGCGGCATAATATGGAGTAGTCTGATCGTCGTACCTGGCCTTGATCTGGCTGAACAGCGCTTTTTCTGCCTCCGGATCGGGTGCTGCTCCCTTGTCCCTGAGCGATTGCACCTGAATCTGGGCAAGCACTTTAGCGGCCTGTTCGCCGCCCATGACAGCAATTTTGGCCGTTGGCCATGCGACAATCAGTCGCGGATCGTACGCCTTGCCGCACATGGCATAGTTGCCGGCGCCGTAAGAATTGCCCGCAATGATCGTGAATTTGGGCACCGTTGAGTTGGCCACTGCATTCACCAATTTAGCTCCATCCTTGATAATTCCGCCGTGCTCCGAGCGCATTCCCACCATGAAACCGGTTACATCGTGTATGAAAACCAGCGGAATCTTCTTCTGATTGCAATTCATGATAAAACGCGTGGCTTTGTCGGCAGAATCGGAATAAATCACGCCACCGAACTGGATTTCACCCTTTGCGTTTTTCACCACCTGTCGGTTATTGATTACAATACCGACTGCCCAGCCATCAATACGGGCGTAAGCTGTGATGATGGTTTTGCCATAATGCTCCTTGTACTGCGTCAACTTTCCTTCATCCACGATGGTGCGGAGCAATGCCACCGTATCGTACGGTTTTGCCCCGTTTTCAGGAAAAATGGCATAAAGGTCATCTTTGGTACCTGCAGGCGGTTTCGGGTCTGTGCGGTCGAAACCGGTGGTATCGCGGCGTCCCATTTTATCCATCAGCTCACGAATGGTATCCAGGCAGGTTTTGTCGTCGGGCATTTTATAATCGGTGACACCGGAAATTTCGGAATGCGTGGAAGCACCTCCGAGCGCTTCCCGGTCCGACTCCTCGCCGATGGCCGCTTTCACGAGATAGGGACCGGCCAGAAAAACAGAGCCGGTTTTTTCAACGATAAGTGCCTCATCCGACATAATGGGCAGGTAGGCACCACCTGCCACACAGGCGCCCATGATAGCGGCTATTTGCGGTATGCCTGCAGATGAAATCCGCGCGTTATTCCGGAAAATACGTCCGAAATGCTCCTTGTCGGGAAAAATTTCATCCTGCATGGGCAAAAATACCCCGGCAGAGTCCACGAGATAGATAATCGGGAGCCGGTTTTCCATCGCGATTTCCTGGGCACGCAGATTTTTTTTGCCCGTGATGGGGAACCAGGCTCCGGCTTTTACTGTGGCGTCGTTGGCTACCACGATACACTGCCGGTTGCGGATGTATCCGATCATGACAACCACACCGCCAGCCGGGCAGCCGCCGTGTTCCTCGTACATGCCGTGACCGGCGAAAGCGCCTACCTCAATACGCGGGGAGCCAGGATCGAGGAGATAATCAATACGTTCGCGGGCGGTCATTTTGCCCTCCGCGTGCAGTTTTTCGATGCGTTTGGGGCCGCCACCCTGCAGAATTTTTTCCAGGCGGCGATTCATTCCGGAGACAGCCACGCGGAGGGCATCCGCGTTTTTTTCCGTTTCGAGGTTAATTCTGGTGTCAGACATTGGTATTATTTGTGTGGTGTGGTTATGTGTCAGGACAAATACTTTCCAACAATAGGGAGTCGCCGGCCCATACCGAATGCTTTACTGCTCACGCGCAGCACCGGAGCAGCCTGCTCCCGTTTGAATTCATTGATATTGACCATCCGGAGCACCCGGCGGACGAGTGCCTCCTCAAAGCCCATTTCAATCAGTTCTGCCGGGCCTTTTCGGCACTCGATGTACTGGTAAAGAAGGGGGTCGAGTACTTCATAGGGCGGCAGACTGTCGGTATCTTTCTGTCCGGGCCTCAATTCGGCACTGGGAGGTTTCACAATCGAATTTTGGGGGATAATTTCTTCATTGCGGTTGATATAATCCGCCAGGGCATACACCTCGGTTTTATACACATCGCCGAGGACAGCCAGTCCGCCGCACATATCGCCGTACAGCGTGCCATAGCCAACCGCCATTTCACTCTTGTTGGTAGTGTTGAGCAGAATATGGCCAAATTTGTTGCTCATGGCCATCAGCAACACCCCGCGTACGCGCGCCTGAATGTTCTCCTCGGCCACATTGAAGGGAAGACCTTCGAAAAGCGGCTCAAGCGTACCTTCAAACGAGTCGAACATGGGCTTGATGGGGATAATATCGTACCGGATACCCAGATTTTCTGCCAGCGCCCGGGCATCATCTACCGAATGACCCGTACTGTACTGACTGGGCAGCAGCAGTACCCTGACGTTCTCTTTACCCAGCGCTTCCACCGCCAGTGCCGTGACAACTGCCGAGTCGATACCGCCGGAAAGACCGAGAATAGCCTTTGAGAATCCCAGCTTACGGAAATAGCCGCGGATACCGGTAATCAGCGCATCGTGTACAAGCGTTATCTTGTCCTTGCTCCTGACGTGCTCTACCCCACCCTTTTCCACCTCCTCCAGATCATAAACCTTCAGACACTCCTCGAAATAGGGCATTTCATCATATACCGATCCGTCGGCAGATACCACCAGACTGCCCCCGTCGAAGACAATATCAGTCTGTGCGCCGGAGGTGTTCACATAAAACATGGGGATTCCATACCTCCTGACGTTCACCTGCACCGTGTGTATGCGCTCCTGCGCGTGCGTGAAACTGAAGGGAGAAGCTGACAGATTCAGGATAAAATCGGGTTGCTGACCGACCATTTCATCGAGCGGACAGACCGTATAGAGCGGATTTTCGTTACCAACGTTCCAGATGTCCTCGCAAATAGTGAGCGCAATTTTTTTACCATTGAATGGGATGACATTAAACTCTGTAGCGGGCTCGAAATAGCGGTACTCGTCGAAAATATCGTAGGTGGGCAGCAAGGCCTTGTGCTGAATACCGATTTGTTCGCCGTTATACAGGAAAACAGCTGAATTGTACAAATCCTTGCCGGCAATCACCGGATTACGGGTGGGGGTACCGACTACAATTCCAATACCATGACTGGCCTCTTTCAGTTGCTCCACACTTTCCTCGCACAGGCGGATAAAATCATTGAATTCCAGGAAATCGCGCGGCGGATAGCCACATACAGACAGCTCGGAGAAACAAATAATATCGGCTCCGAGCGTGCGGGCAGTATCAACGGCCGAGAGCATCTTTTCGAGATTGCCCTGAATATGACCGATATGATAATCGAGTTGTGCGAGCGCTATTTTCATGCAGGATAAAATTATGGGACAAAGTAACGGAATGCATTTATTCATAACACGAAAAAAGTACCGTGGTTGTAATTATGAGCAATATGGTCAAAATTCGGGAAATAGACTGTTAGCTTGACAAATGAAGGCAACCGCACTACCTTTGTCATTTGGCTGTTATTCTCCAACCGAATTTCTTACATGCGTTCAATTATCCTTCTGCTGCTAATTTCATGTTACAACGGGCTCATTTCAGCCCAAAAAATGTATGATTCGGGTGAATGGTGCCCGCATCGCCTGTCGCCGGCTGCGCCACCCACCACTACTGACTCCAGAACCGATTCGGTGGATCTGACGCACGCAAGTATCCGGCTCGACATGACCGGTGCAGCCTCCAAAACCATTTCAGGATCGTGCACCTGGACATTCGATGTAAAAACAGCCGGACTTGACCGCCTGCGTTTTGATTTACTGGCTCTGACCGTTGATTCTGTGATTTTTGAACAGTCGGGGGCAGTTTTCACGCAATCGGGCGAGCAACTGCACATTCTGCTGCCAGATGCGCTGGTGGAGGGAAGCACACACCAGATCGGGATTTACTATCACGGCCAACCCGCTCAGGATGCCTCAGGATGGGGCGGATTCTATTTTTCCGGCAATTACGCCTTTAATCTGGGAGTAGGCTTTGCCGCGGATCCGCACACGTATGGAAGGGTGTGGTTTCCTTGTTTCGATCTGTTTGAGGAGCGTAGTTCATATACATTTGATATCCTTTCGAAGCCGGAGCAGCCTTCCCATTGCAACGGCATGCTTCAGTCAGAAGAAATAACGCCTGACAACCAGCTCAGGCGAGTCTGGGAGCTGAACGAGTCTATCCCCTCCTACCTGGCCTGTGTAGCTATTGGTCCCTACACCACCTACAGGCGCACCTACGCGGGTGTGAACGGACAGATTCCGGTAGAAATTGCGGCTGCGGCGGCAGACACCACCAAGGTCAGAAACACATTCATACATCTGCCGGAGGCCATACAGGCTTACGAGCACTGGTACGGCCCATATCTGTGGCCCAAAATCGGATATTCATTAGTTCCTTTCAATTCGGGGGCCATGGAACATGCCACCAATGTATCCATCGGCCGGTCGTTCATCAACGGCAGCCTGTCGTATGAAACACTCTGGGCTCACGAGCTCAGTCACCACTGGTGGGGCGACCTCGCCACCTGTTCCACTGCGGAAGACATGTGGCTGAACGAGGGCTGGGCTTCCTACTCCGAACACCTGTTTACCGAGTGGACTTATGGCAAAAAGGCCTATAACGATGCTGTGCGGGCCAATTTTCTGAATGTACTTCAGAATGCGCACGTTGGAGAGGGCGGCTACCTGGCCGTGTCGGGCGTGCCGCACAACCTGACTTACGGAACACACGTGTATAACAAAGGTGCGGTAGTGGCACATAACCTGCGTGCGTACATGGGCGACACACTTTTCAGAATCGGGATCAGAGCGGCACTGGAAAGCACCCGGTTCAACGACTGGAGCAGCGAACACTTCAGACAGCAACTCGAAACGGCCACCGGACTCGACCTGCAGCCGTTTTTCAACGACTGGGTATTTCATGGCGGATACCCTGATTACAGCATTGATTCGGTTCAGTGGACATACCCAATACCGGGGAAAGCACATGCCCGTATATTCGTGAAACAGAAACTGAGGGGCGCACCTTCCCTTCACACACAGGTACCACTTGAGTTGACTGCCGTCAGTCTGACCGGACAAAAAACATATCTGAACACCGTTGTTTCGGGTGAGCAGACTGCCATTGACTGGGTGATTGATCTTTCAGAACTGCAGCCAGCCGATATATGGGTAAACACCAACCTGCGACTGCTTCAGGCGCGCAGCGAGGGCGAGAAAATGTTAACAGGAAATGGAACCACGAACTTTCAGGAGGCCAGGTTCAATCTCACGGTGAGTAACACCGGTGCGGATTCCGTACTTTTTCGGGTGGAGCACCACTTTGCCACGCCGGATACAGCGGGAATGGATGTATTTCCCTACACCCTCACCAACAGATACTGGCGTGTTTACGGACAATTTTCCCCCTCATTTGCGGCCCAGGCCACCGTACTTTACGATGGACGGGGTCAGGCCGACCAACTCGACACCGAGCTGTTTGCAGCTACCGGCAACGACGAGTCCCAGTTGTTCCTGCTATACCGGCCCGGCGCCGGTCAGGTCTGGCAGGTTTACCCCGACTACACCCGGGTTAACATCGGTACCGGCACCGACAAATTCGGGCAATTCAAGTTAAGCGCGGTAAAAGCCGGAGAGTACACGATTGGCAAGCTGGCCACCACCATTACCACCCGTGAAGTGCAGGCAGAGGTCATTGCCCTGACCGCCTGGCCCAATCCGGCAAGTGCACAGGTACGTATCGAATCAGACATACCGCTCCGGTACCTGCAGGTGATCGGAAACGACGGCAGTGTGATCAGGGAGATCAGCAACGACGACAGGAAGGAGGCTATACTGGATATGAGTGAACTGCCTGCCGGACAGTACTGGATTATCGGAGCAGGAGATGCGGGTATAAGGAGCGTGGCGGTACAGCGGATGTAAGCATAAAAATGGCGCAATAACGGGTACAAAATGAAGCTATGAAGCAAAACTGGCAATCAATTGTTTTTCTTGCTGTTTTCATGTCTGCTGGATGCCATCCGGAGGCGCCTCCATCTGCAGGCGAGTACATCGTACCGGTGATTATTCCGAAGGGAGACGAGGCGTATCTCCGGCAGGATTCAGATGTGATTTATGATCAGGGAACGCTTCACACATTCGAGCTGTGGCTTCCGGAATCATCACTTTCAGCCATCAATGCCGATCCTTCAGCCGAGCAATATGTGGCTGCCACGCTGATATTTCGGGGCGACACGATCAGTCCGGCAGGATTGCGATATAAAGGCTCCATCGGTGCCTTTGCGGGCTGCCTGTCGGGATCCGACTGGGGCAATCCGTCGGGTTACAAGACATGTTCGAAGCTGTCCATGCAGGTGAAGATCAACTGGGAAAGTCGCGAGGAAACCTTTTACGACCTGAAAAAACTCCAATTTCACTCCATGAACCTTGATCCAAGTCAGATGCGTGAGCGGCTGGGCTACTGGTTTTTTCGTCAGATGGGTGTGGTGGCCCCCCGTTCCGTTCACGCGCGTGTGATGATCAACGGGCGCTATTCGGGGCTTTACGCCCTCACCGAGGAAGTGGACGGGCGCTTTACCGGCGAACACTTCAGCGAAGGCGATGGCAATTTGTACAAGGAAATATGGCCCGTGCGCTGGGATGGACGCGCATACTCCGAATGGGACTACATCAGTCACCTGGAGACAAACGAGGATACTGCTCCGGACGTTTCCCTGATGCGGAATTTCGGTCTGGCTGTGGAGAGTTCCACACCATCCACCATTCAGGGCATTATAGAAACCTGGATGGATGTGGACAACATCATTACCTATGCTGCGATTGACCGCACCATCCGTGCTGATGACGGTCCTTTTCACTGGTATTGCGACGGCAATCAGTGTTCCAACCATAATTATTACTGGTACGAGACACCGACAGCCGGGAAGCTGCACCTGATTCCGTGGGATATGGACAATGCCTTTGAGAACATTATCAGCAACGTGAATCCGGTGACCCCGATTGCGGATGAGTGGGGGCAGACCCGGGCGAACTGCTCGCCCTTCCCGTTTGGACAAGCATACCTGCTGCAGCGGTCGGCAGCCTGCGACAAACTGACAGCCGGTTGGGCAAGTTACACCGATTTGTACGAACAGAAACGAGCAGCCTTCAAATCGGGCCCGCTGTCGAAAGCACAGGTGGAACCTGTATTACAGGCATGGACCGACCAGATCAGAGAAGCCACACTGGAGGCCCACAATATACATCCGGATGCACCTGGTGTGGGGCAATGGGAGGCTGCGCTGCTGACCCTGCGACAGCAACTCACACATGCGCGGCTGAAATAGTACATGATACGGCTGACACTTTGCCTAATACCCTGTTTTTGCAGTTCGACATTCTGCGGTTCGACTTTTATCAACCGCGGAAGTATTAATTTTTATGTAAAACAGGAACTGAACACAGGTCTGTGTAACTTTGTTTGGCCGGACAAATGCGATTCATGGAATTATCGAATTGCTGAGGCCCGCCACCCGGACAAGACAAAAGGGGGAATTTTTTTATTAAACAAAACAATTTTTGCCATGATTCACAGAATTTGCATCTTGTTTTTGATTGTTGCCTCCCTGAAAGCGGCAGCACAGCCGGCCTTTCCGGGTGCGGAGGGATTTGGCGCCACTGCAACAGGCGGGAGGGGCGGCAAAGTGATATATGTGACCAACCTGAATATCTCGGGGCCGGGTTCCCTGCAGGACGCGCTGGATCAGGATGGCCCGCGATACATCCTTTTCAAAACAAGCGGTGTGATACCGGGTACCATTGCTGTTCCGCCCGGTCATGGCGATTTCACCATAGCCGGTCAAACCTCCCCGGGAGGAATTATCGTCCGGGGACTGGAAATGTACAACGGTACGGAGTCCAGCGTATCCAACATCATTATCCGGCACCTGCGCTCCAGACCGGGCGATCGTGATTTGCATCCTTCGCCATTCTGGCTGGCGGAAGACGGCATCACCCTGGGCGGGGTACATCGCGGGATCATAGACCACTGTTCTTTTGCGCACGCACGCGACGAGGCCGTTGATATTTCCCGATCTTCGGCCCTGACAATTCAGAACTGCGTGTTGGCGGAAACCCTGGGTGATCACGGATATCTGGGGGGTATGCTTATCAACTATTCCGACCAGAGTTCGCGGCTCGACAGCCTGAGCATACACCACAACGTATGGAACCGTATTGGCGGCCGCATGCCCGAAATATCCTGCGAAACACCATATTGCAGTGGAAAAACCATAAAAATTGAATTATCCGACAATATATTCTGGGATCCACAAATAGAATTGTGGTATGAAGGCGTAACAGGATTCGGCAGCAATTTTCACCTTGAAATGAACGCCGTCAACAACCTGTCGGTGGCGGCAAACGGATACGGGAATGGCATGTTTCACCATGACTTGCTGCATTTTTCGGAGAACAAACTCTATTTTTCGGGAAACCGGCTCAATTTATACCCTCAGCTCAGCGATTACCAGCTGTTTTATTGCTGCAATGATTTTCCGGACAACCATCCCAACACCGACAACGGAATTGCCATATTGCGCAACAGCCGGCATCCGTTCCCGGCTATCAGCTACACGCCGACTAGCGAGTTGCGCACGCGTGCGGCTGCCGGCGCGGGTGCATTCCCGCGCGATGCCATGGACAGCAGACTGGCGGGGTACCTGCAAAACAACCAGATTATTGATCTGCCGGTAGAAGCAGCTGCCGCCGATGATGCCTTTCTGCTGAATCCTCCGGCAGGTGTGTTTGCTGATACCGACAGCGATGGCATGCCCGACTACTGGGAAAACACCCATGGCACCAATCCGGCCATACAGGATCACAATGGCACCGGGTTATCGCAAGGCATAACAGGCGTGTCGGGTTATACCAATATTGAGTGCTACCTGAACTGTTTATCGGATGCACTTGCAAGCGGACAGACAACACCGGCATGCGGGATACAGGCATTTTCCACCGACAATACCGAGCCGGGCTCCGACATCAGTGTGCGTGTGCAACCAAATCCGGCCACCGAAAAACTGTGGATCAGTTATCAGGCAGCAGAAACAGACGGGTGGGCAAGCCTGTTCGATATGCAGGGTCAGTTGCGGCGCGAGATACCACTGCCACGTGCAGGCGGAACGGCGACCATGCCGGTTGCCGATCTGGAGGCAGGCGTTTATGTGATAAAGTGGGAAATCAGCGGCAAAATTGACAATTCCCGGATACTCATTAAAAAAGCAGAGTAATCAGTGTTTGTGCAGGCCCGTTTGCCATCTGCAGGAATTTCGGGACAGGCATATAAAATCTGCTTTTCAAAATAAAACTGTTATCTTTGGCAGAACACCACAAAATTCAGGATTAATTGAATCAAAAAATGATTTTCCATGAATTTTTCTGCTTTAAAATCCCTTTTTAACCCAAATATATTCACCGGCAAGGTAATAAGATGGCATGAACTACTGCTCTCGCCGGCTACCCGGCACCGAAGCGAGCGCGCCATACTGGTAGTGGCCATCATCAGCTACCTGCTTCATCTTTTATTGATACTGCTGTCTAACCAGGGTACCATAGCAGTGGAATCAAAATTTCTGAAGAATCCGGTATCAGCCATTTACACACCGTTTTCTTTCATATTGGTGTATGAGGTTTATCTGCTGATCTATTACCTGCCCAGATCAACCTCCTACTACATAGGCAAACAGTACGAGATTATCACGCTGATAGTAATCCGGCGTATTTTCAAGGATATCGGCAACCTCGAGTTGAACTCCAACTGGTTTGAGAACGATAACGATCTGCAATTTACGTATGATGCTGCCACCTCGCTGGTATTGTTCCTCCTGATTTTCATATTCTACTACAAAGTTATCAGGCGGGAAAAGCCGGAACAGGAGAGTGAAGGGCGCAGAGCCGGGCGATTCGTACTGATCAAGAAATTCATTGCCGTTGTACTGGTACCAGTGATGATTGTGCTGTCTATGTACTCCTTTGGCAGCTGGATTGGCGTAGCGCTGAACGACAAGCAGTCGGGAATTGAGACCCTCGGCAAGCTGAACAACATCTTTTTTGATGAATTTTTCAGCATTTTGATCATTGTTGACGTGTTTATTCTATTATTTTCATTCTTCTATTCCGATCGTTTTCACACCATTATCAGAAATTCGGGATTTGTGATATCCACCATTCTGATCAAGATTTCATTTTCAGTGACGGGTTTGCTGAACAATACACTTATTATCGGATCTGTACTTTTCGGGGTTCTGATTCTGATCATTCACAACCTTTTTGTTGAAAAGCTCGCACACGATACGGATGCCTGATCAGGAGAGCCCTGGAAACCCTGCATATCATATCCTGCCCCTTGCATCTTAGAAAAAAAGCGGTTAATTTTGAATGAATTTTTCAAAACCGCTCAATATGAAACAAACCCTGATTTTAACCCTGCTCGTCAGTACGGGCGTACACGCGCAGGTATTCATGCGCCCTGCCGGCAATGCTGCCCAACTCGGAATGGGAGGCATTGCTGTTTCCCTTCCCGACACAGATCAAGGTGCACCCAACGATGCAGTGCCCGTACTTTCCCGCGGAATAAGGGTACTTGCCTCCTCTGCCGTACCATACGGAATTACTGACTGGCAATGCTCCGATGCCCGACTCATTGCCTGTATATCGCCCACCAGCGCGGCAAGCATCCGGTTGTGGCATAACTCCACCGGTGGCTACACCGAACAGAGCCTCTCCATAGGTTACGGCCGAAAACTCTCGGAAAAAATGCTCCTCGGCATCTCCGCTGACGGTCTTCGCCGGGCAGCAGAAACCTACCAGCCCGACCACCTGATTTCCTGTACCGTGGGCGTCATTTCTCAGGTTCTGCCCCGGCTCCGGCTGGGCTGCGCCGTACAGAACCCATTGCCACGGAGAAGCGCAGGACTGTTGCTGCCCTCTGTATTCCGGACGGGAGCGACCTGGCAACCAGGCCCTGCGATGTTCATTTCGGCAGAAACAGAAAAAACCGCCGGGAAACGCGCCAGTGTAAAAACCGGTATGGAGTACAGGCCACTGCCCCGGTTCGCCCTGCGTGCGGGCGTACGCACGGGCGGGGGCGCAAGACTGTGCTTCGGCGCAGGAGTCACCCTGAAAAACGGACTGACTTTCGATGCAGCAACAGAGTGGAGAGCCGATCTCGGAATTACCCCTGCTTTCATGATTAGCCGTACATTTGCACCCACTGATCAAATAAATAGCAAACATTCATGAAAAACGTAACAGTCATCGGCGGTGGCACGATGGGAAACGGAATAGCCCACGTATTCGCTCAAAAGGGCTTCAACGTAACCCTCGTTGACATCTCCGCTCAGGCACTCGAAAAAGCGATCGCCACCATCAGTAAAAACCTGGACCGGCAGGTGGCCAAAGGTACACTCACCGAACAGGACAAACAGGATACGCTCGGTCGTATCACCACACAGACCGATCTGAAAACCGGCGTTTCATCCGCAGAGCTTGTTGTAGAGGCCGCCACCGAAAATGTGGATCTGAAACTCCGCATTTTTGCCGATATGGATGCCCACTCACCTGAAAATGCCATCCTGGCAAGCAACACCTCGAGTATCAGCATCACCAAAATCGCAGCAGCCACCAAAAGACCCCAACAGGTGATCGGCATGCACTTCATGAACCCCGTACCGGTGATGAAACTAGTGGAAGTAATACGCGGATATGCAACCTCCGACGAGGTATGCAGCACCATTATGCGCGTTTCCGGCGAACTCGGCAAAGATCCGGTGGAGGTGAATGACTACCCCGGATTCGTGGCCAACCGCATCCTGATGCCCATGATCAATGAAGCCATTTATACGCTTTACGAAGGCGTGAGCGGCGTGGCAGAAATTGATACTGTGATGAAACTCGGCATGGCACACCCCATGGGTCCGCTCCAGCTGGCCGATTTTATAGGGCTCGATGTTTGCCTGTCAATCCTCCGCGTGATGCACGACGGATTCGGCAATCCGAAGTACGCCCCCTGTCCGCTGCTCGTGAACATGGTTACCGCCGGCAAGCTGGGGGCCAAGAGCGGCGAAGGATTCTACCGGTACACCCCCGGATCAAAGGAGTTGGTGGCAGCCTTCAAGCGATGATTTTTTTAAAAAAAATTTCACAATTATGTAATCAACATAAAAATGCGTTTTACCTTTGCGCCCGCTAAACGCGGAAGTAGCTCAGTTGGTAGAGCGCAACCTTGCCAAGGTTGAAGTCGCGAGTTCGAGTCTCGTTTTCCGCTCCAAAGCCGTTCCCCTGCCGGGAGCGGCTTTTTTTCGTTTATACGACTTCATCCAGCACCCTTTCGAGGGTATCCACGAGCAGATCAGCGTCCTTTCGTGAAAAAACAATCGGTGGTTTGATTTTCAGGACATTGTGGAAGGGTCCGTCGGTACTCATCAGTACTCCGAGCTGTTTCATCCGGTTGGCTATTCGTGCCGTCTCTTCCGGTGCGGGTTCGAGGGTATCCGGATCTTTCACCAGTTCAATACCGATAAAAAGTCCGGGGCCGCGTACATCGCCGAGAATGGGGTAACAGGTGGACAATTCTCCCAGTCTTTCACTGAGATATCTGCCCGTTTCGAGGGCGTTTTGCTGAAGCCCTTCTTTTCTGATCACGCGCAGCACCTCCAGTCCTATGGCGGCCGACACCGGATTGCCGCCGAACGTGTTAAAATACTCCATTCCGTTGGCAAACGAATCGGCTATTTCACGGGTGGTGGCCACCACTCCCAGGGGATGCCCGTTACCGATGGGTTTTCCGATAGTGACAATATCCGGAACAACCCCGTGTTCCTCGAAGGCCCAGAAGTATTCTCCATGCCTGCCACAGCCGGTTTGCACTTCATCGGAAACAATCACCCCGCCCTGTGTGCGCACGGCTGCTGCTGCTGCCTGCAGGTATCCCGGAGGTAACGGCACCTGTCCGCCGCAACTGATGACCGATTCGCAGATAAACGCTGCCGGGCCCCGGCCTGCTTTCGTGAGCCCTTCGGCTATTTCCTGAACGTGACGGGCGTATTGAAGCCCGGTTTCCGCCGAGTTACCCCGGTAAATACCGCGGAAAGCATCAGGCAGGGGTACTACGTGCGTGTGTGCGGGTGCACCCGATCCTCCCGGGCCGTCGAACTT
Source organism: Bacteroidota bacterium (assembly GCA_039804245.1). GTDB lineage: Bacteria > Bacteroidota > Bacteroidia > Chitinophagales > Saprospiraceae > M3007. The sequence goes on along the minus strand of JBDLWO010000088.1, from coordinate 5,672 downwards.
GTAGGAGCTGATATCCACACAGGCCTGGGTATTTCCGTGATATCCCACCTCCACGGCAATCATGTCTCGCTGTCCCGTTCGGGCGCGTGCGAGGCGCAGGGCCAGTTCATTGGCCTCACTGCCGCTGTTCACCAGAAAAATCACCTCCAGCTGAGGGGGAAGCGTTTTCAGTATCTCCTCTGTGAACTCCAGAATACGGTCGTGCAGGTACCTCGTATTGGTATTGAGCACTGCCATTTGTCGCTGTCCGGCAGCTACCACATCGGGATGCTCGTGGCCCACATGGGCTACATTGTTTACTGTATCCAGGTATCGTCTGCCGTTGATGTCGAACAGGTATTGTTTCCAGCCGCGCGCGATATGCAGCGGTTCGCTGTACGACAGGCTCAGGTTTTTGGCCAGATGCTGCCTGCGAAAGGCGATCATATCCGCCTGACTGCGGCCGACTTGTCTATCCGATTCCTGACCTGTCAGCAGCAGCCAGGGGTCAGGACAGAGGCTTGTCCAGATATGCCGTTTTCCCGGAAATGCCACCCCGGGGAAATCGCCCTCCAGACCCAGCATATCCATCATCACCTGAAAATGCAGGTGCGGCGACCAGTTTCCGTTTTCGGGCATAGGACCGATGGAGCAGAACACCTCACCTGCCTGCACGGGGGCGCCCACGCGGAGACCCTCCAGAGATGTTCGCGTCAGATGGCCGTACAGCGTATAAAAAACACCGGTTTCGGGCGTTTCATGCTGTAAAATGATAGTTGGGCCGTAGTCGCGATCCTGATTGTTGTCGCGGAAACTGTGAATTACCCCATCGAGTGGAGCTGAAACCGGCGTGCCCGGATCCATAAAAATATCCAGACCGATATGCACCGTTCGCCATTCGGGACCGTTATTTCCCGTCACCTCATAAGCATCCGAGGTATAGAAAGGTCTGGCCTCATCGTAACGGCCGATTGCGAGGGGAGCGGGGTTGTCACAATCCGACCATTGCCTGTGAATAGCGCGGTGCAGTTTTGGGGCATCGGAGATATCTGACCATGAGCCGAGAGCAGGGCTTCCCACGCTCAGGTCAAGCCAGACTGCCTTGCCCGGGTCGGCGGGGACAATACTGGCAGATCTTTTACCAGCTTTTGCCCACCTGACGAAACCGGAAGAGGCTTGAAATGGCTCCAGGTCGCAGGCAGCCCTGACGGTTGCCGTAAACAGCGTGGCAGGAATCCGGCTCAGTTTGCGCATCAGCTCCCAGGCGGGGGCATCGCTGATTTGCAGGTATTCATTTTCCGGGTGGGACTGCCTGTTACGGGCAGAGCAGGTTACGCTGATCAGAAGCCGGGCGCCGGTGAGTGGCAGAAGAGCCTCCATTTCGGATTCAGCAAGCGGGAATTCGCGATGAAAACCTTTTACCAGTGATTCCAGCGCGCCGAGCGGATCAGGTTTGTGCATGAGCACATAAGCAGCGGCTATAGCGAGTTCGTTTATCTTGTGGGTATAAACAGCATCGCCAAAATCAATCACACCGGGCACCGAGTAGTCATGACCGTCGGGAATAACCAGGATATTATAATCATTGGCATCGTTGTAATTAACCCCTTTTCGCAGTACGGGCAACAACGGGACCGCCTGATTTTCGAACAGATTGAGAAAAAAAGCAGCCAGCCGGTATTCTTCATCCCTGAACATACCGATAAACTCCTTCGTCCAGAGTGCCTGCGAGGGATCCCATTTGATGAAACGGTGAGCGGCCGGGTGGTCGAATCCGTCGAAAGCCCGGCACAGCCTTCCGCAGAGCTCCCCCACCCTTTCCAGGAGAACGGATGAGTGTGGCTTCACTTCGCCGAGGCATTGTCCGTTGATCCACCGGAGCAGGCGTACAAATCGGGAGGAGCCATCTGGCAGCGTCACGCGTGAGATCAGATTACCCGAAAGATCAGGAACCACACCTGGCGGGAGCAGACCGGTCTCCGCGCTGGCGAGCCGTTTGATCAGACAGTTCTGCAGGTCGAGATGAGCCTCCGATTCGCCCTCGTGCGCAATTTTCAGGGTAAAGATTTGTCCGGACGTTGTTTCCACCCTGAAATTGAGGTCAATTTCGCCGGGAAGCGGAGAAACAGAGACATCCAGTCCGTACAAACTGGCTGCGAGCGAACGGATAAAAGAGAGGTCGGGACTGAAAAAAGCGTTCATAAATGCGATGGCACGGGTGAAGAGTGCGAAATTTGCGTTTCAGGACGAAAACAGGCGATACATGTCAATTAAAAAAACATACAAAGATCGGTTACGGGAACGACAAGAGGTAATACGCGCGAAAATTCTTGACAACACCGGATTCAGTACCAATACGGCAGCCGAGGGCAGTCGCCTGTCCAATCGGGATGGGTCGTACAATGTCAGGAAAACAGGCGTTCCCTTTCTGGAGCGGTATTCTGCCATGCACACCCTGTTGAGCATGAAGGGGCGGCACTTCGTGGCACTGGCCTTTGGGTATTATTTTCTATTGAACACCGTATTTGCGTTGCTTTACTATATGATTGGCATCGAGGAGCTCAGCGGAATAGATTATCAAAGTGGAGAGATGAGCGATTTCATGCAGGCATTTTTCTTCAGTGCACAAACACTCACCACCGTTGGTTACGGGCACGTGCACCCGACCGGACTGATGGCCAATTCCCTGGCTGCGGTGGAGTCGCTGACTGGCATACTCACCTTTGCCGTATTTACCGGACTTATTTACGCGCGGTTTTCCCAGCCGAGGGCGCATCTGATATTCAGCGACAACGCGATTATAGCACCACACAAGGGCGGCAGGGCGCTGATGTTCAGGCTGGCCTCTGCGAGGAACAACAACCTGACGGACGTCACGGTACAGGCGGTAGTGGCAATACACACCGGCGAGGGCAGCGGTGCAGCCACCCGTTTTTACAATTTGCCCACTGAGATTTCGAGAATAAACACGCTGATTACCAGCTGGACCGTCGTCCACGTGATAGATGAAAACAGTCCGCTCAATGGATTGGAGTCAAAGGAACTATCGGAAAAGAGAGCTGAAGTACTTATCCAGATCAACGGACTTGATGATCAGCTATTTGTTACGGTACAGCAGAAAACCTCTTACATCGCAGATGAAATCGTGTGCAACGCGCGTTTCATACCTATGATTTCGCGCAGCAGAGACGGCATGAAAACCATTGTTGATCTGGGCAAGCTGAGCAGCTACCAGTTGCTGAATGAGGCTTGAAATACGTTTGGATAAATGCTGATTCCACGGTATCTTTGCCAGACCAATGCATCAGGAGAGATGGCAGAGTGGTTGAATGCACCTGATTCGAAATCAGGCGTACCGTAACAGGTATCGGGGGTTCGAATCCCTCTCTCTCCGCCCAAGCCCGTAAATATATGGTTTTCGGGCTTTTTTAGTTCTGATATATTCCATAAAGCTCCATTTTTTTCCCTGTTTGGTTGCTCTGCGGGTTCCCTAAAATGAGATCTGGTACCAGATATCCAGCATATATGGCAGCCTGCGTCCCCTGCAAATCATGGGATTTCAGGATGCAGGAAGGCCCCTTGCGCAGCGCTCCTGTACGAACAGTTACCTGGCAACCGCGGCCCGTAACAGCACTACCAACTCGTGTAACACATTGAACTGCGCCGCAGTAGTCTCATCCGAGAGAGGTGGAGATATTGTGAATTATACCTTCATGATTTGCTCAGCGCCTTCTATACGTAAGCCCCTGACGAACCCCATCTATTCCAGCCCCCACCGCCGGCTGACCTTTGCCGAAAATGAAATACAAATGGCAAGAAGCAGGTCGGGAGATTGATCCCAATTGGCTCCATAGTAAGTAAATGGAATATACAAACCAGCCAACACAGGATTCCTGACAGAAGGGCCGTTTCCATACTGCTCTTCGCTTCGAGCATGTCAATATCATTGCTGACGCATAATTTGGGCACTTTTGCTGTCGAAGAATGGAGGCAAGTTCACAATGTCCTTAATTTTGCCTCAGAACTGTTCATGCAACCCCGACCACTTCAATTGGCTGTGTTGCAGGCTGCCAGAATGGTATGCTCTTTGCGAACTGTCGTGTGATCCGGCGAAGAGGTAGTTTTTACGCCCCATAGCCATTGGTCGCAAGAATTATCTGTTCGCCGGCAATCACGAGGCGGCACAGCGCAATGCCATGATGTACGCCCTCCTGAACGCCTGCAAGCAGCACGGAGTGAATCCGCAAGAATGGCTGCAGGATGTACTGGGGAACTTGCACAGGCATTCCAATCTGAAACTGGAAGAACTCCTCCCTCACCGATGGAAATCCATGCAGAATACTGCGTCGGAAAATCAGGAGGCAAACTGACAAGCAAAAGAACAATCACTCCCGAAAAGCCGGGCAGAGGCTATGCCAGGAGGGAGAAGAGTGGGGTTCGTCGGGTGCTTACGTCTGCTCGTAGAAATTTTGCGCCTGAGGTCATTCTTAATAAATTTATTTAACCGTTTATTTTTGATTTCACTTCAAACTATACCAAACCGACCGCCCTTTTCCGTTTGATTCAATCAAACCACAGTCAAGTAATGCCTGAAAATGTTTCTTGAGGGTATTGCGGCTTACGCCAGAAATCTGGCTGGTCTGTCCAACAGACAAGCGGCCATGTTTCCTCAACAGGTCAAGAATGGTGACGGACTGCTCTGGAAGTTTGGAGAGAAGAATCTTTTCTTTCTCAACCTTCTGTCTCAGGTTTTGCATTTGCTGCCGCAATGCTTTCAGAAAAAACAGTAACCAAGGTGCCCAATCGGGAGTTTCAGTGCGGATTGTGCCTTGTGTTCGCCTTAATGCCAGGTAATACTCCTCTTTATTCTGTTCAATAACACTTTCGAGTGAACTATAAGGAACATAAGCATACCCTGCCCTTAGCAGCATAAGTGTAGTTAGAACCCTGCTAAGGCGGCCATTTCCATCTTGAAAAGGATGAATTTCCAGAAAAACCACAATAAAAATCCCAACGGCGATGAGTGGGTGAACGGTTTTACTTTCAGTAAACTCATTATACCAGGTCACCAATTCAGTCATTAATCTTGGCGTATCAAAAGGCGTTGCTGTTTCAAAGACAATTCCCACTTGTTTGCCATCAGCATCAAAAGCGGCTACACTGTTTGTGTTTGTTTTATAATTCCCCCTGTGCCGGGTATCTTTCTCGCTGTACCTCAACAAGTCCCGGTGTAGCTGCCGAATATGGTTTTCTGTTATGGCAATTTCTGCCGAGGCAGAAAACACAGTATTCATTACGTCAGCATAACCAGCCACCTCTTGCTCATCACGAGATTTAAAGGATTTTATGGCAAGGTTGGAAAGAAGCCGCTCTACTTCTCTATCACTAAGTTTACTGCCTTCAATTCGCGTCGAAGAACCGATACTCTCAATTGTAGCTACATGACGTAATGCGGAAAGACGCTCTGGTGCTAACGTACCGAGCGCCCTCCATGCCCCTTTGAATTCGTCAATCTCTCCGATTAGACCAAGGAACTCATGGGTGATTTTTAATGTATGGGTTTTGAACACATCCATTTTTGTATCCATTTACATCCAATTATCAAGCCAAAAGTACAACAATATCCATTTTTGTATCCATTTGCATCCAATTATCGTCTGCTTTTTGCACATTTGAGTATTAACTCAAACCCC
>JBDLWO010000087.1:0-15388 GCA_039804245.1 Bacteroidota bacterium | reverse complement strand
ATGTAAAATTTGAGTGTTCTAGTTGAAAAAGTTTCAAAAAATGAGCAAAGCTCAAACACTTCAAAACTGTGTGACTCCGAGAGGACTCGAACCTCTAACCTTCTGATCCGTAGTCAGATGCTCTATCCATTAAGCTACGGAGCCAAACCTTTGTTTTTCGGGTCGCAAAGATAAGGGCAAGCGACTCAAAAAACCAAATTCATTTTTTAATTTTTTACAATTTTTACTGAAGCAACCGTTTCTCCCCTGCTGATAGTGTACATATAAACACCCCCTGGCAGGTCGGACGTGTCAAATTCGACATAATTTTCGGAAAATTGATCCGGGATGATTTCATCTTCGTACATCAGTTGTCCGAGTGCGTTGAATACGCGGAAGTTGTAGGCGAAGAACAGTGGCGTCTGGTAGTACAGGCGCACGATATTGTTATCCTGATAATTGCGTATTTTCAGGAACGACAACGGGCCTACTTTCCCTTCGCATAATTTGGTGATACCTCCAAGAGCAAGTTTCAGATCGAGGTTTCCACCGGTTGTGGTGATGTCTTTCAGCGTAGGGTTGGGCGCTGTATTATTGAGAATTACATCGCGGATACGGCGTGCGCAAGCGACCGGGTTGGATACTGCATCGCCGGTGAAAGATTCGCAACCCATGCTGTACAGGAGCGCCACTGCACCCGTAACGTGTGGCGTGGCAGCAGACGTGCCTCCGATCGTGCCATATCCGGGGGTATTATTTCCTGCATTGGTGGTAGAATAGGTGCCTGTGCCGGGTGCTCCCAGATCAATGGATATTTTCCCGTATCCGCTGGGCACTCTCGAGCCCAGTTTGTTGACATTGGTGACGGTGATAAGAAACTCGCTCGGACAGGAGGTAGGCATATCTCCGTCTGTATCAACATTGACATCCTGGTTGCTTGTAGCGCCCATATTCAGTACCCCGACATAACCGAGGGTATCGTACAACTGACACCAGGTGGTAAAGTTCGGATTTGAATCGGGAAACTGGTTATTGTAACCGAATGAGGCATTGGTGGCCACGATAAAAGCACCTTTGGCGCCATTGCTCTCGTTGTACTGTTTGCGTACAACATACACATAATGGTATGCCTCAATAATATCGTCGTCGTATTCAACGCCCGATACATTCATAATTTTGACTTTCCAGTTTACGCCCGTGACACCAACGCCATTGTTACCCTCGGCACCGATGATACCACAAACACCCGTGCCATGTGCGCCATTGTTACCAGTTCCGTCATTGTAATTGGCCACATCCCAGCCCCCGAAATCATCCGGAAAACCGTTATTGTCGTTATCTAGTCCGTCGGGCCAGTCGTTCCAGTTCCAGTAGCGGTTGGTTGCCAGGTCGGGGTGATTGAAAAGCGCCCCTTTCTCCAGGACTGCCACCACAATGGTATCGCCGGAGGAAGTCAGTCCACCGGTTGAGGAGAGCCAGGCATCGGGTGCATTGATCAGCGTCATATCAGATTGCTGGTACCAGTCGGGATCATTGGGCTCTACTCCCCTGTATTCCAGCTGGTTATTCAGTTGCGCCGATTCGACGCCCGGGAGTCCTGCGCACGCGCTCGCCAGCGTATAGGCGTTCACACGCGACTCGTCGAACGAGATCAGGTAATACCGCCACTCCGACACGATTGGCCGGGCCAGCCCTGCACTGCCTTCCGATACAGGAAGCGCGTTGATATCGCGTACCACCTGTTCGATACGGGAACCCGGGGTCAGGCGGATGATCAGTTCTCCGGGTTTGTGCGCGGGTGCTGAAGCAGGCGCTGAAAAGCCCGGTGACTGTGAGAATGCCGTCTGGAAAGCCAGTACGGTCAAAATGAAAGCAGTTAAGACGTTACGTATTCTCATGCAAACAGTTTCTGAGATGTTTAGTGTTGCAAATATACAGGTTAAAATTGCATGCGCAGTTGTCTGAAATAATCAGGTGTATGCAAGAGGCGGCTTCCATACCAGGAAAACAGCTCTCCGTCAACCAGCATCACACGGGCATTCGGGCAAACAGTACGGATTTCATCCAGATGCTTTTCCCTGAAAGGATAGGGTTCAGACGACAAGAGCACCACATCGGGCCCTGCGTCAGCCAGTATTTCTGCTTTGACTTCCGGGTAGCGACTTTGAGATCCGAAGACATTGTCGAAACCGGCCTTGTCCATCATACTGTGAATAAAAGTACCTGAACCGGCTGCCATGTACGGATCACGCCAGATCAGGTACGCAGCGCGTATTCGCGGGAAAGCCGGAAGACAACCAAAGCCGGTTTCCAGCTCCTGTACCAGCATGGATGCCCGTTCGGATGTGCCAGTCAGCCTGCCCACCGTCCTGATCATCTCCAGTGCGTCATTCAGGTCGCTGATATCACTGACATACACTGGAAATTCGCGGGCCAGTTCCTCTATCTGCAACCGTTCGTTTTCTTCCCGGTTGGCCAGAATAAGGTCGGGTTTCAGCGATCTGATTACTTCTGTATGCAGGGTTTTGGTCCCCCCTACCCTTTTCTTGTTCCTGAACCATTCTTCAGGATGAATACAAAACTTTGTGATCCCGGTTACAGCATCACCGAGCCCCAGATAATGCAGCAACTCGGTTTGCGACGGAACAACAGAAACGATGGATTTGGGAAACGACATGTATTATTTTTTGACGAAACGGTATCCGAGGTGCAGTTTTCCGTAACCGGTTACACCGCCATCGAAAGTTCTGCCTACACCAACACCTGCCTCAAATACAATTCTTTTGGTGGAAACCCACTTGTAGCCCGCCAGAAAACCGCCTCCCACGCCGTTATCGGTAATGCCACCGGCAAAAATGCCGATGTGAAACCGGTCGATACCCACTTTGGGGTCGAAGTAATACTTGCCGCTCAGATTGGCGCCGAATCCGTCAACAGCAGCGAGAATATCCGCATCAAGGCCGAAAGACGGACTGATCTGTTGTTCGGCCGAGAACGCCAGTCCGCCAAACAGGAGTGCCACCGGACTTACTTTGAGTTCTGTCTGTGCATTGACGTGATGCAGCGAGGCGAACAGGAGCGTGAGAAGTATCAGTATTTTTTTCATAAAATCGCGATTTTCAGTCTTGTTCAGACGTCAGAAAAGGGTAAAAAGTTGTCCGACAGGCTATCATTATTTCAGTATTGTTAAATTATCGTGAACTTTGCGCCCATGTTGCGTTTCCTGACCTTTCCACTGCGCCTGTTTTTGTTCTGGCTTTTGTTCTTTGCCATTTTCAGAATATGGTTTATACTGTGGTTTACAACCGAATGGAATCCGGACAAACCTGTAACAGTCTGGTTTGCGCTCTGGCATGCACTCCCGCTCGATCTGAGCATGGCCGGGTACCTGATCGCTATTCCCGTACTGGCCTGGTTTGCCGGCTGGGCTGCCGACGACAGCATGCGGGTTCACATTGAAAGGGGTATAGTCGCATTCAACACCTTTTTTTACAGCGGGCTCATCTTTCTGTTCGGCGCCAATATTTTCCTGTACGAGGAATGGCATACTCCCCTGAATAACAGAGCCCTGGAGTATATGAAAGACCCCTCTGCCCTGCTCGACTCCATGTCGCCACTTTTTATCCTCGCGTGCGCGCTGCTGTATGCGGGAGCCGTATGGTTACTCACCCGCGTTTACAGCTTTGTTACCGGTGAAATACCCTGGCCCACACCTGTGGACAGGATGAAATTGATGACCATACCCGTCTGGCTGTGCGTATTGCCGCTTGCCATTCGTGGTGGTGCCGGGGTGATGCCAGTCAATGAAAGTGCCGTTTATTACTCTGCACATCTTTTTGACAATCATGCATCCATCAATGCAGCCTGGCATCTGGTACACAGCATGGTCGAAACACGCTCATCGGTGAACCACTACCGGTTTACGGAGCCATCTGCTGCGGCTGGTGCCGTGCACGGATTGCTGAAGACCGATTCTGCAGCCGTGGAAAAATCATTCCTGAAAACCGATACCACGCCCCTGAACCTGGTATTCATTGTGATGGAAAGCATGACGGCTCAGGTAGTGGAAAAACTGGGAGGAGAAAAAGGTATTTGTCCGAATCTCAATCAACTGGCGGAACAGGGACTTCTTTTCACCAATTGTTACAGCAGTGGCTACCGAACCGACCAGGGCCTGGTATCCATTCTCGCAGGTTACCCGGCACAACCTGATCAGAGTATTGTACTGCTCGAGGATAAAGCATCAAAATTGCGTTCAATTCCGGCGATACTGAGTGAAAGGGGCTATTCAACCCTGTTTATGTATGGGGGTGAGCTCACCTTTGCCAATATTGGCGTCTGGCTGACCCAGCAGCGTTTCAGAAAGATTATTTCAGAAACCGATTTCGACAGCGCAGACAAAACCCAGCGCTGGGGGGTTGACGACCGGAAGCTGCTTGCCAGGGCCATAAATGAAATATCTGCCCTCAAACAACCATTTTTTGCCACTGCACTGACACTCAGTCTGCACCCGCCCTACGATGTACCTGACGAAAGCAAATGGAATGGCACCACCGACCGCGACAAATTTCTGAACAGCGCATCTTTTGCCGACCACGCACTTGGTGAGTTTTTCCAGCAGGCAAAGCAGCAGCCCTGGTATGCGAATACCCTGTTTGTTGTGGTAGCCGACCACGGTGCATCATTGCCTGCCGGTGCCGGCCCCGACAGCCCGGTGGCCAGACATATACCACTGCTTCTGTTCGGCGAACCACTTGCAGACAGTCGTAAAGGAAGCAATCTCGAGGAAATATGTAATCACCACGATATACCGGCCACGATACTTTCCATGATGAACATACCGGCCGAAACCGCTTTTACCTGGAGCAGAAATCTGTGTGACACCAACCTTCGTGACAACAACTTTGCCTTTTTCAACTATGAAAGTGGCATGGGGTGGGTAACGGGCAATGCCTGCCGGGTGTTCTACTTCGGTGATAAAACGTGGAAGTACTGGTATGGGCTCCCGGATGGCGACGAAGAGTTTCGCGCGCGCGCCTACCTGCAGGAACTCTACGATGATTTTCTTGAAAAATGAGCACAGCCAATTTTTCTACCTTTGCAGCGTTATTCAGATCGTTCACCTCAATCCCGATCAACCCATCGCCATGCAGAGAGAAATACATCAGTGGTACTCGCCCCGACTTAACAAGGACATGGAAATTGCCGTGTACGGACATTACGGCTTTGCCCTGCTGATGTTCCCCACAGCGGCGGCTGATTATCTGGAATACGAACGATTCCAGCTACTTGACGCCCTGGCTCCCTGGATCAATGCCGGAAAGATAAAGGTATTCAGCATCAACAGCATAAACTCCGAGGCGTGGCTGAACAACAGGATGCACCCCAGACACAAAGCTATTCGACACCAGCAGTACAACGGGTACGTCGAACAGGAGGTAGTTCCCTTCATTCACACTTTTACCAGCCAGGATACGCCGATTATTACTACCGGGGCTTCACTCGGAGCCCTTCATGCAGCCAATATGTTCTTTCGCAGGCCTGATCTGTTCGCCGGAACCATCGCCATGTCGGGTGTTTACGATCTCACTACCTATACCAAAGGGTATTACGACGAGGATGTTTACTTTAATTCACCCTGCCATTACCTGCCCAATCTGAGCGATGAGAACGCGCTCAACCGCTTGAAAGAAAGCGGGCATATCCACATACTAGCCGGCTCAGGCGATTATGAAGACCCGGATGCATCGCGTCGCCTCGCCGGAATACTGGCTTCAAAAGGTATCGGATTTGACCTCGATATCTGGGGCCACGATATCCGCCACGACTGGCCCACCTGGCGCATGATGCTTCCGTATGTGATTGACAAGAAATTCTGATGATGAAACAGGGACTGATTGCTTTCCATTTCCTGCTTTCGCTGAATGCAGCCTTTGCCGGACATGTTGACACGATTGATGTGTATAGCCCCTCGATGAACAGGCATATCAAATGCCTTGTCATAAAGCCCTCCAGGTATTCAGGTGCCGATAAACCTTACCCGGTCCTGTACCTGCTCCACGGCTGGAGTGGAAATTATACCTCCTGGCTGACCGATGCTCCACAGCTCCGGACAGCCGTGGAAGAGCACAGAATGATTATAGTTTGCCCGGATGGAGGATACGACAGCTGGTATTTCGACAGTCCGGTGGATTCAACCGTAAAATACAGCACACACATTGCCAGTGAGGTTGTGGGAGCTGTTGACAGCAGGTACCACACACTACGTTCGGCAGCGGGCAGAGCCATTTCCGGACTCAGCATGGGCGGACACGGCGCCATGCACATCGCCCTGAACCATCCCGATGTGTTTGGTGCATTCGGGAGCATGGCTGGCGGACTTGACCTGAGACCATTCCGGAAAAACGGTTGGGACGTGCAGGGCGTACTTGGCGACCCGGATACAAACTGGCCGAACTGGGAACAGTATTCGGTCGTCAATGAATTGAAGCTGCTCGCCGGCCGCAGTACGCCTGTCATTATTGACTGTGGATTTGGCGATTTCTTTCTGGAAGTAAACAGATCAGCACATCAGGTACTGATGGAGATGAAATACCCGCACGACTACACCGAGCGACCGGGAGAGCACAACCACGCCTACTGGGGAAACGCCGTTGATTACCAGATCCTGTTCTTCGACAAATTTTTTAAAACCAGGCCTTCACCATGAAATATTGCCAAAACATACTCCAGACCATCGGAAACACCCCGCTCGTACAACTGAACAGGGTCGCTTCCGACATCCCGGGACTCGTCCTCGCCAAAGTGGAGACATTCAACCCGGGTAACAGCATCAAAGACCGTATGGCCGTCAAGATGATTGACGATGCCGAAGCACGTGGCGACCTGAAGCCCGGTGGCACCATCATCGAGTGTACATCAGGCAACACGGGTATGGGTCTCGCTCTTGTGGGTTGCGTTCGGGGCTATCGCTGCATATTCACCACCACCGACAAGCAGAGCAAGGAAAAAGTGGATCTGCTCAAGGCGCTCGGCGCGGAAGTCATAGTTTGTCCGACCAACGTGGAGCCCGATGATCCGCGCTCCTATTATTCCGTAGCACGCCGGCTGAGCACAGAAATACCCAATTCTTTCTGGTGCAACCAGTACGACAATTTGTCCAACCGTCAGGCACACTACGAAAGTACCGGACCGGAAATCTGGGAACAGACCGACGGAAAAATCACCCACCTCATTGTCGGCGTAGGTACGGGGGGCACGGTGAGCGGTACAGCCCGATTCCTGAAGGAGAAGAATCCCGATATACAGGTATGGGGAGCAGATACTTATGGTTCAGTGTTCAAAAAATACCATGAAACAGGCATTTTCGACCCCAAAGAGATCTATCCTTATATCACGGAAGGTATCGGTGAAGATATTCTGCCGGCGAATGTGGACTTCAGCCTGATCAACCTGTTTGAAAAAGTAAGCGACAAGGATGCGGCCCTGTGGGCGCGCCGGCTCGCCCGCGAGGAAGGCATCCTGCTCGGTTATTCAGCAGGAAGTGCCATGGGTGCATTGTGGCAACTGCGCTCACATCTGAAGCCCACCGATGTGGCCGTGCTGATATTCCACGATCACGGCAGTCGCTACGTGGGCAAGATATACAATGACGACTGGATGCGCGAGCGCGGCTTCCTGGAAGATGAGCTGAAGGTAAGTGATATCATTTCAAGAAAAAAAGACCGCCGCTTTATTGGCGTTCAGGCAAATGACACCGTTCGGAATGCTTTCAACATCATGAAATCGAACGATATCAGCCAGATGCCAGTACTTGATGGAGACAAGGTAGCAGGTTCGATCACCGAGACGCAGGTTCTGCATTTCCTGCTGGAAAACCCGCTGAACAACTCCGAAAAGACCGTCAATACAGTAATGGGGGAAGCCTTCCCCACGGTGAAAGCGGACCTGCCCATCAGTCAGCTGAGCCGTTTCATCTCGCGTGAAATACCTGCAGTGATTACTTATGACCGTTCAGGCGGAGTCCATATCGTGACCCAGTACGATCTGATTCAGGCACTTGACTCATAAGATAAAAAGCACATATCTTTGTTGTTCACAATACAAACCAATTTCAAATGAAAAACATCATTATGACAATGGCCGCTGCGGCTTCCCTCTCTGCTACCGTTCATGCCCAGACCGACAATACAGGGCAGCCACGCCGCTACCCTACCGTGGAGGAGGTCAGGCTGGAACAGGAGGCCTCCGAGGTTCAGAACTATGCCAGTTGGCTGGCACAATTGAAAACCGCCTGGTCAGAGCGCGACATGGGGAAAGTAGCCGTATGTGAATCGGCAGTACTCATGGCGCTGCGCCTGGAGATCAACCAGCTTTCTGCTGTAGCGGGCGGTGAGTACGGAAGTGCTTCAGATCGTTCAAGATTAGAGGTGATGCGTCGTACGCTTGTTGCCTTTGACGGCCATTCATTTGATCCTGCCAGGCCTGAAAATGCCGACCGCGAATTTGCCATGCTCGACAACGTGCTTGCCATGATGCAGGAGGCTCTCGCCGAGATCAAATCGAGAAAATAGGGGACTTCCAAAGAATTTGAAGCGATAAAAAAGACAGGGCCGCTCCGGTATTCCGGAACGGCCCTTTATCCTCGTCATAAAATGTGTTTCTGATCTGAATGCCGGATCAGTTTCCGACTATCGTGTGTTTGCCGGTTTTGATGCCGAACGGTGTTTTCAACTGATAGTAGTAAACACCCGTACCGTTCTGCAGGTCAAATATTTCCTGATTCACACCTGTGGGGTAATTGCGTTTTTGCGCTGCCACTACCCTTCCGCTCATGTCGCTGATGATCCATTCGGCTGTGCAGCCTTCCGGAAGTGTAAATTCTATCGTGAAGCGGCCATTTGAAGGGTTAGGGACGCTTTGTCCCAGCGACCAGTCTGTTTGTACCGCACTGCGGTCTTCCGTAACCACCTTCTGTACACTCGGCACTGAACCGAGAGAATACACCCAGAAGGCGCCCCTGTTGCCGTTATCGGCCGGGCCGCCGATGAGGGCTGTAGTACCGATAGCGTTTACAGCCACCGAGGATCCCTGTTTGGCTGCACCAACGGCATTGGTACCCTTCAGTTTGGAACCCTGCTGCATCCAGGAGGTACCATTGCGTGTGAATACCCACATGGCCCCCTTTCCTGAATCATCACTCAGACCGCCGCTAATGGCAGTGTTGCCATCGGCGCTGATAGCTACCGAGGATCCCTGACGTGCCGAATTGGTTGCATGAGTACCCACCAGACGGCTGCCCTGTTGCGACCAGCTGCCACCGCTGCGGGTGAATATCCAGGCGCTGCCGGCAAGCAGGTTGTCAGTAGTTGCACCTGATATGGCCGTATTGCCATCAGCACTCAGCGCTACTGAATAGCCCTGCCATGCCTGCACTGTACCACCGGTACCCACCAGTTTGGCGCCCGCCTGCATCCATTCGCAATTGGTAAGTGTATAAATCCATACTGCACCCTGGCGATTGTTGTCCTGATAGCCGCCTGTTATCAGCGTATTGCCATCGGCGCTGACTGCCACCGAAGCACCCTGGCGTGCACGGCCTATAGCGCCTGTGCTGACCATTTTGGAGCCTTGCTGCGCCCACACACCATCAGTTCTGACGAATGCCCATACTGCACCGTTGTACGAATCATCGGCGATACCGCCAGTCACCACTGTATTGCCATCTCCGCTCAGCGCAACCGAAGTGCCCTGTTGAGCAGCACCAACAGCTCCAACGCCTGTCAGTTTATCTCCTTCCTGATTCCAGGTATCGCCATCCCGGGTGAATATAAAGACAGCGCCGGCGTTTGAGTTGTCGCCCGGAGCGCCAAGCGCTATTGTTTTTCCGTCGAGACTGACGGCCACGGCAGCTCCCATTCTGGCCCCTGACGTGGCGCCTGTACCGAGGAGCTTGCCACCCTGTTGTTCCCAGTTGGTTCCATTTTTTACAAATATCCAGGCGGCGCCAGCATTTGAGTTATCGCCGGGCGCCCCGATTACCACCGTACTTCCGTCGGTACTGATGGCCAGCGATGTTGCCTGCTGCGCATTCGCCGAGCCATTGCTGCCGTTGCGTTTGCCACCCTGCTGGAAGTAGGGATACGGAGTAAAATTGACGGTGAATTGTCCCTGCGTGGAAACCGAACCACCGCCACTGGTCAGTGCAATCGGCCCTGTTGCAGAGCCCGGCATAACGGCAATCACCAGTGTGCTGCCGTTGTTGGAAACGACAGCAGCCTGTACGCCGCCAACCGTTACACTCGTGAGGTTCCCGAGATGACTTCCTGTTACAGTGATCAGAGTGCCCACCGGACCTGCGCCCGGAGAGAACGATGTAATCACAGGAGCAGCAACATCAATACTTACCTCTCCGCATGGACTGACCACGAGTACATCAGACAAGCTGCCAGATGACGGCAGATTGGCACGTATCTCTGTAGAACTTATAACTGTCAGATTGGTACCGGCAATACCGTTGAAGAGCACACTGGTGACATCAGACAGATGCATTCCAGTGACGGTGACAGTTGTGCCGACAGAACCGCTGGAAGGAGACACCGTTTCAATAACCGGCAAATAGTTGACAAAAACAGTGGTTCCTGCCGTGGCTGTGCAGCCGTTGGCATCGGTGACCGTCAGTTCGTAGCTGGTGGTGCAGTAGGGACGTATAAAAAACGATGAGGTCGTCTGGCCTTCAGACCAGAGATAGTCGCCACCACCTGAGCCGGTGACCGTTACACCGGCGCCGGCGCAGATATTGCCGTCGTCGTTGGCGGAGCCAGAGGTTTCAACATCCGTGATGGAGGGGGTTGGAAGTGGATAAACTGTGACTGAAGCGGATACAGAGCCTGTACAGCCGTTGGCAGCTGTTGCGGTAACGGTGTAAGTGGTGGTAGTGGAAGGCGACAGTGTGACTACCGCAACATTCTGGCCACTGCTCCAGGAGTAAGAAGCCCCCCCTGCAGCCGTCAAAGTGGTGGATTCACCAACACATATACTCAGATCGCCACTTATGACAGGATCTACCCCATTATCGATATGGGTGAAATTTTGCCATGAAAGAGCCGGATAACCATTATTGTCTGTGGGATTAATCGTCCAAATATCATCAACCCCATTATCGGTTTCATCCTTAAAATCCCAGCCAGCATCCAGGTATGTACAAATCGCCTTGGACGAGATGGTATTCTTGCCTGTCCCTGCTGCTGAAGTTGAGATTCCTGAAGTTTGGGTATCCCAGAAACTGTTGGTTACTGTGCCTGAAGTATTGTTTCCGATCAATCCTCCTTGACTGGATGTACCTGTGACCGAACCCGTACTGTAAGAGCGTGTAACATCAAGCTGATTTTCACCGATCAGGCCACCCACATCAACTCCGGTACCAGTGGCGTTACCCATGGCATAGCAGTCGGAAATCTTGCAGGTCTGCGTTGCTGCGTCGTTATCATAAAAACCAACCAGACCGCCAATTTCATTCACACCGGACGCGTTACCAGTGGCGTAACACTCTGTAATATTACAATTCTGTGCCTCGCCAATCAGACCGCCTATGGTTGATCCTGAGGCAGTAACACTACCGGTAGCATGTGAATTGGAAACCGATGCCGTGGTGTAGCCAATCAGACCACCATAAAATGAATCTCCACTCGGATCAGTGCTGGAGATTGTACTGGTACTGTAGCAACTGTCAACAGCATAATTGGCTTCTCCGATTAAACCTCCGACATCATCTCCATCGGATATTACTGTTCCGGTGGACCAGGATTTTTTGATGGATTTATTGGTCAGGGACGCGAATTGTGCACGGCCAATGAGTCCGCCGGTATTGGAGTTTCCAGTCACATCGCCAGCGAATGAGCAACCTGACACATCAGTATCTGCCGACAAGCCGATGAGACCGCCGACATTGTCATCATTACCGAGTACATCTCCCAATACTGTACAATCTGTTAACGTAGAATTCACAGCTTTCCCAATCAGGCCACCGATCTCGTTGTCACCCGTGACATCAACACCTGTGAGTACGGTATTTTTGATAACTGCACCATCGGTCATTCCAAACAAACCAAGATAATCACTTGAAGGTCTGGATATTTTAAGTCCGGAGATATTATAGTATCGCCCGTTGAAATTACCCGTAAAAGCTGTTGTAACATTACCAATTGGTGAAAACCCGTCATTGGTACCTCCCGAAGCGCCATCGTTGGTGTCATTGTACAAATCACCATCAGAGTCATCGTCTGTATCATCAAAATTGGCTGTACCCGAAGCATCAATGTTGGTTGTAAGGATAAAGTAATCACCCCAATGGAAGGTGTTCTGACTCATATCAGATATGTCTGACAGCGTAGCCAGCTGCCAGGGATCAGAAACAGAGCCACTACCACCTGAGTAATAACCTATTGTTACGGTCTGTGTAACCGTACCAGAGGCAAGCCCGTCGTTCAAAGTCCAGTCGAGTACAACCTGGGCTGGTACTGAAGGTGCTGCCTTGTGATAGTAATTGATTTTTTGGATAATGGCATCAACGATAGCCTGAGTTGGAATAACTTCTGTACCCGAGAAATCAATCGTGAAAAGGCCTGCCGAATAAGAATATGTAGCTACCTGCTTTGTCAGGTATGTTATGACTCCACCTGATACTGAATAATTTGCATCAGGAGCTGTGATATCAAAAACATCATCTGAAGAAGCCCCTCCCTGGCGCTTGATTTCCAGTTTGAAACCATTGTAATTGCCCGCTCCGTTATTGTCTGAAGAAGACTGGCTATCAGTAAATGCTGCATCCGAATCCAGTATGGCAGGAGTGAGCCTTACAGTTACTCCGGACAGATTATTGATGGAAGGCGCGGTATTGGGCCATGCTGGATCTACATAGAACAGGTAATCGGTGAAGTCAGGATCAAGGTCTGCCGTAACAGTTACAGGAGTGTTACCTTTACCTGTTACAAGGGTTGTACCAGTACCGGCTCCTCCGGTGAGATTCCTGATGGGGTCACCAGCCACCGAATTATCATCATAGTAGAAATACCAGTTTTGAGTGGGTTGCATTCCGTTTGGTGTAATAGTCAGTTGCCCGCCGAGTATGGTGGATGGATGACCTGCACCCTGACTATCGCCGCTACCATCCGAAAAACTGGAGTTGGTATTGGTAATATTACCTTCAGCGGAAGTAGTATATACGGCCGAAAGATCCGATGCGGAACTTCCGTGAATATCAGAGTAAGTTGTACCTCCTGTTGTAGTGACAGAGACTGACACGTTGGCGAAGTTGACCGCCGGAATCTGGGCACCCCGGTGATAGAGTGAGGTGTTACCCGAGTTGTCCACTGCCAGAAGAACGTAATAATGTACAGTTCCGTTTACGGGAGCCGGAAGGGCGCCGCTGCCATCGTCAGTGTAGGTCAATCCTCCGGTTGTATGTGGAATTGTTGCCAGCAGGTTTCCGGATGCAGGTATAAAATTGGCCGTTACAGATCTGTAGAGTTTGTACGATGCTATATCAGTTTCGTAGTTGGAAGCCCATGACAGAGTGAGTTTGTTATTGCCCGAAGCGATAGTAAACTTGGTTGGCGCTGCCGGAGCGTCTGTTGGTACAGTAATATTTCTGAGTACAGGAAAGGTGCCCGGTACACCAGAAGGCGCAGTCTGCCATATTGTCGAGAAATCAAAAGCAGACATGGTGGAAGCTGCATTTGATCCTGTTACAGCAGAAATCAGAAAATCTTTGGTTGCACCTTCAACATCGGATACTACCTTGAATGCGTTGTTAAAATCACTTCTTTCATCAGGAGCACAAACATTGTCGTCACTGAAAAGATCAATCCAGAAACAATCAGACTCACTGCCACTGTTATCGGCAACAAGGCCTCCTGACTCATCATCAACCAGATTCATGACCTTGGAAGCAGCATAACATTTGGAAACAGTACAGGTTGATCTTGTGTAACCAATCAAACCGCCAGCATCATTCGAGGACTTTACACTTCCAATGGTGAAGCAGTTAGTAACATTACCATAGGAGTGCCCTATCAGCACACCGGCATTCCCTCCGGTGGACTCAACGGTCGCCCTGCTGTAGCATTTTTCCACCGCCTGGTCATTTTCCCCTATCAGACCACCGGTATCGTTGGAAGTGCTGCTCACGGTACCTGTAGTGTAACACAGAGAGATAGTTTTGGCTGTGCCGTCCTTATCACAAAAGCCGATCAATCCACCGACGTTATCATCACCCGTTACAGTGCAGGCTGTAGAGCAATTTGTAACAGAGGAATTTTCAGCCTCTCCTACTATTCCACCCGTATCATCTATTCCATTGATTGTGGAAGTGGCATCCACAGACATATCTTGCAATGTGGCACCAGAACCTGAAAATCCTACAATTCCTCCGGTATTGTTTCCACCTGAAATGGTTGCGCCAACGAGATTTATTCCACTGATGGTTGCGCCGGATACCTCGCTGAACAACCCTACAGAAGTTGTTCCGCTACGGTTCACATACAAACCGGAGATAGTATAGCCCTGACCGTTGAATGATCCGGTAAACGCAGTAGTGGTATTGGCAATCGGCAGAAAGCCCTGACCGCTGTTCATGGAAGAAGATGCACTCGCATCAATGTTACCCGTCTGGATAAAGTACTTGTTCCAGTATGTTGAACTACCCGCAATGGTGTTCAAGTGGGCCAGTGTGTTTACCTGATACGGACTGGCGCTGGTACCAGCACCTCCGGCGAATTGTGCCCGGAGTCCGGTTGTAACAAGAATGGAAACGATGAGGATCGCAAGTGTAAGTCTGATTATTTGCATGAGATTTGCTTTTATGCTGCAAAGCAACGCACTATAAAAGCTGTATGCCGTTTTTCAGATGTTACACTTTCATCATCATGTTACAATACCCGCAAAATATACTGGTGATACCCTATTCGTCTTCCGTACCTGACTCCACACCCCCACTGCGCAGCGAAAGTGCCAGAAATTCGGTTGGCGAAAGTCCGGTTTCCTCCCTGAAACTTCTGTAGAACGAAATCCTGTTGGCGAAGCCCGATTGCTCCGCGACATCGTTCATGGTTACAGCTTCACCGTGTAATGTGATAAGCCGACGAGCTTCATTGATCCGGTACCGGACTACCAGTCGGTTGAAATTCGTTTTACCCATTTTGTTGATGGCCTGTGATACGTACCGTTCGCTTCTGTTCATCATCTGACCGAGTGCCTGCAGACTGAAATTGGGATCGAGGTAGGGCTTGTTCTGCTCCATCCTGACAAGTATCATCTCATACAGGTTGGATATGCGGTCGTCTTCACTGTCAGGCTCTCCTGTTTCCGACGCAGTAACAGTTTCCTGTACTACCGGCTTGCTGCGCGCCAG
>JBDLWO010000086.1:0-29582 GCA_039804245.1 Bacteroidota bacterium | reverse complement strand
GCAAACAGTGTGGCCGAAGCCAAACGACAGAGCAGCCAGGCTGTACTCGCCGTGAAAACCGCCGAAGCCGACAGTATCCGTATTGCCCGGGAAAGCAGCGCAAATCTTCGCCAGAAACTCGCCAGCGACGTAGCTGAAGCACGTGAAAAAGCAGCATCAGAAATAGCCAAGGCCAATCAGGACGCAGCCAACGACGTGAAAACTGCGCGCGAAACCGCCGCACGTGAAAAACAGGCCGCCGCAGAAGCCGTCGCCAAAGCCAAAGAAGAAGCTGCCAGCCAGGTGGCAACAGCACGAGAAACAAGCGCCAGGGAGGTCGCAACAGCCAAACAACAGTCTGTAGAAGCTATAGCCCTCGCCAAACGTGAGGCCGACGACAAAAAAGCAGCTTACGCCAAAGAAATCGCCGACGCCCTCGAAAAATCAAGAAAAGAAGTGAACGAGGCCCGCGTAAGCGCAGCAGCCGATGTGGCAGCAGCCCGCAAGGAGGCAGAAGACAAGCGCCAGCAATACGCTGCAGAAACCGCCGAAGCCCGCAAAAAAACGGCCGAGGAAATAGCCAATGCCCAAAAAGATGCTACCGATGCAGTACAGAAAGCACGACAGGAATCAGCAGCAGCTATTAACCAGTCCAGAGAAGCCGAAGCAAAAACTGTCGCTGAGGTAAAAGCGCAGTCGACTGCCGAAATAAACAGAATCAAAAAAGAAACCGAAGATACTGTAACCGCCGAAAACCAGCGGGCTGAAGCAGCCAGAAAAGGACAGGCCGCAGAGGCCCAAAAACTTCAGCAAATCCAGGCAGAAGTAAAGGCAGCAGAAGAAAGACTCAAACAACTGATCGCCGAAGAAGAAGCCAAAAAGAAGAAGAACTGAAAAAGGGGGGTGAAAGCGGGCAAGCCCAGTGTTCGCCAGCATATACCACATCAGGATAGTGAAAAGATTTTTTGGAGCAGTGTGTCAAAGGCTTTGATACACTGCTCCAAAAAATCTCCGGCATCCGAATCCCGCCACTTATTTGACAGTCAGTTTTTTCCCCAGAACGAAGTAAACGCCTGCCGGTAAATCCGGCTCATGGAACTGAATACTGTTCTCTCCGGCTCTGATCTCCACGATCCGCTCCCGCACTACCCTGCCCTGTGCATCAGTAATATTACAGCGCAATGTCTCGCTGCGATCGCTGTTCAGCGTCAGAACGAAATCGCCTGAACACGGGTTGGGTGCTAACATGATTCCGGACTGCAGCTCCGGATTCTCAACGTCGGAAGTCAGATTCAGGGTGAAGGTCTTGATATTCGTTTTGCACCGGTTATTTGCCTCCAGTTTTACCGTATAGGAACCCGGCTGCGCGTACGTGTGCACAGGACTCACCTCGGCACTGGTGGTACCATCGCCAAAATCCCAGAGATATGAAGTGGCATTGGTACTGGAATTGGTAAAGGTGGCGACAAGATTACTGGCTGAAACAGTGAAGTTGGGAGTCGGAAGTGCAAGCACTGTGACGCGCTGTGTATCTCTCGTTGCACCATCAGCATTCGATGCCGTCATAATAACTGTTTTCTGGCCAGGTGTCAGGAAGGTGACAGTATGCGGTCCGGGGCCTGTTGCGTTTGCCGGCGTAACCAGTGTACCGAAATTCCAGGAATAAGAAGCTCCCTGGCTGATTTCCTGTGCCTGAAACGTGACCGGGGTCTGTCGACAGGCTGTATCGGGCGGGTTCAACATGGCAGCAACGGGCAACACAGGTGGCACATACTTCTGCATACCTACATTGTCAATGAATGTGGTGTTTCCATAGTCATTGACAGAGGCAAATCTGACTACAACCTTCTGGCCAGCGTAAGGACTCAGGTCGAGTCGCACTGTTTTCCAGTCGGCTGCATTGGAAGTTACATACAGCGATGTCTGGTTGGGAGCAGTGGCCAGTTCAGGATCGAACTTTTCGAAAAGAACAACCGGATCAGCCCCCAGATCACAACCCGGAAACAGTTCGACGCGAAGCCCGTCACTGTAGGTATTACCGTAGGCACGGTGCGCCAGATCAAAATTCAGGGAGGGCGTATCAACCCCCGTCACCTCAATCGGAATCATGTACAGATAGTCCTCCTGTCCGCGATCGCTGTAATTGAAATGATTCATGAACCAGGCTCTCGTGGGATCACCATCCTTCCCGATAAGGTTGTTGTAGTTCAGAGAAAGTTTCCAGGTGACATCATCATCGGGGTTGATGACTACCCAACCCAACGGCGCCTCAACCAACCCCTCGAATGTCTCGGTGAATGGCCCTGAAACAGCCTGTGTAACTACAGGAAGCCTGGTTAATATTGTATCATTGAAATTGGTATTGTCGGCTGCCTGCGATGACCATATTCTGAGACTGATCAGACCATTGCCAGCCAGACTGAGCGGTGTGGCAAACGAGAAACTGAGTGCCTCACCGGGCTGAATCAGAGGAAGCAATTCTGATACGGGAACTTCATCATTCACCTGGTAGGTAATGACTGCATCCGAAACAGGATTGATTCCATCATTTGCGACCCTGACGGTAACGGTACTTTCAACAGCGCCGCAGGCAATAATAGCATCACCGGCAGGTGACAGCAACTCTTTCACGCTCAGGTCATAGTTCTGCGGACAGCCGAGTAACCCACCAGGCCAGCGCACTGCCACCGCGCGACGGCCACGGAGACCTGAAGATGTGCTTGCACCCATAGAAACCCATTGTTCATCGCCCGGATTGGCAATGGGAACTGTGATCACATTGGTATCTGCCGTCGCTTTCAATTCCATATACCTGCCACCCAACATATACAGATCGTAGTTCAGTGTATCATTCAGGGCCGCGCAACTCACTGTCATGGAATCGGGGCATACCCTGATGATGGAGATACTCTGGGGAAGCGGTGCAATATTGAACGGATAATCGCTCCTGTCTTCCATTCCATTTCTGACAATTCTGATCACACCACCTGCCGTTATACCGGAGGGAACAACCCAGTCGTACATACGCAGGAGCGCGGGCACAGTAGCGACAGCAGTAAATGTAGCGCCACTGTCAGAGGAATAACTCAATTCGAAATCGCCGTTGACACCCTCGGCATCCCAGTGAATCCGCTCGGTAGTGCCGGGTACTATGCCCTCTCCTCCATTCGGATAGGTCAGTTTTACAGAATCAGTCAGGAAACTCCACACAATATGATAAGCCTGTGGCCCGAGGGGCACGTCGGAGCCGTTAATCTGAATATTGTAAGTACCTGGCACCGGCATATCTGCGGCCACCTGCTCCACCGGATTGAGCGTATCGCGCCCGCGGGTGGCGGGAGCGCTGAGGGCGGCAACCACAGGTGTCGGGTTCAGTATCCATGGCTCCCTGACAGTTCCGTCGGGTGCTGCAACCTGAATATCCAGATCGTTCAGCAGGGCCCGGCCAGCCTGCGGAGAGGCCGGAGGATCAGACCATACCAGCATCACCCGGAGCTGTGAAACACCCGGTGGTACAGTTAATATATGATTCTTTTGCTCACCTGAACTGATCGTATCTGTCAGAAACTGTTGTCCCTGAAGCAATTGCCAGGCACGCCAGGCATTGATATGTCCCCAGCCGAATCTGAAATCAGGTCCGGTATTGCCGAGATCATTGGCCGTATTCAGAATTACACCTTTAAGCAATGCAGCAGGCGGCTGTTCGGAATATTTTGCTTTGTAAGCCTGGGTGAGCTGTGCGAGGCATCCTGCGATTCCGGGTGCAGCTCCGGAAGTTCCTCCAAAAACCTGATAGGTATTGTCGGGGTTTGTTGATCCCTGATCGGTACCATTGGCGGCAATATCCGGCTTCAGACGGCCGTCGTAGGCTGGCCCCCGACTTGAGGATGTCTCCAGCGTGCCATCTGCCTGAAGATTGGCTGTTGCAATAGCGTTCTTGGCCATCTTGTGGCCGCCTGTGATGTTTCCCCACTGGGCGCCTGCACCATAGCTGCAGTCTGATCCATTGCTGTTACCCGCAGAGAATACGTGCATCAGAGTCGGATTCTCGTATATCTGCTTGTCCACAGTTTGGGAAGCAATCGTGTAACCTGCGTTACAGCCATCTGAATAGGAAGTATTCGTGATAGTAACCCCCTTCTCCAGATGTAAAGGAAGCGTCTGATCGAGAAAGCTGTTGACATAATCTACTGCATATACATCAGTTCCGTCAGCCATTCCACGCTGGTTTGGATCAATATTTCCGGCGCCACCGATGATCCCACCTACCCCATCACCGTGGGTACCCTGTCCGGCAGGCGTGGGAGAATAGTTGAAAAGGCGGCCCTGAAAGTCTATATGCGGCCCCAGCTGACCATCGTCGCGGACGAGTACTCCAACTCCTTCCCCATTGAAGCTGATTCCGGCTGCATGATCGCTGTTGATTACATTCGCTCTGTGTAGCGAACGACCTTTTGTATCTTCCGGTTCTCCGGGCTCCGATACCTGCTCCATATATTGTATAAATGGCAGTGCCGCAATTTCCTGTAATTCCTGGATGAGTACCCTCGCCTGCAGAATACCCGCTTCGGCGTGTTCTTCGATCAGAATCATTCCGTTGGCAGTACAGGCAGATACCACTTCATTCCAGCGCATACCCCTGTATATCCGGATGTTGATATCAATCCAGTCGCCATGCACAGCCCATGAACCGAAGGGTGGTTCTCTGAGCGAGCGGGACAATTTCCACGCAGGCGCTACTGGCATGACAGAAACAGCTCCTGAACTACGCAGGGTTTTCAGGTTGAAAGATACCGGGATAACCAGTTCGTAAGTAGCGGGGTAAACATAACCTGCCAGCTCGATACCCGAAGCGGCCAGCTCCCTGCGCCGGTCATTGGAGAGGGTATGATCAAACTGAATATAACGGACATACCTGTCACAGAATACATCCGCAGAACTAAGCGCGTTTTCGCTGCACACGCGTTCAAAATTCTCCGGGAAAAACTCGTAGCCCCATGAAAAACGAACAGGTGGAAGCTGTTGGGCGTACACCTGAAATGAAAAAACACTCGCAACAATTAACAGGAAAAATTTCATACAGAGGAATTGTCGGATGAATTACAATGTCCGGACCAGTTCCGGCATGGTCAAATGTACGGACTGATTACAATTGGAAACCAATCAGAAAAACACTTTTGAAAATATCAGCAAAAAGTTGCGTCTGATGCAGGCCGATAGCATTACTTTCCCGGTTCTCAGATATTATGACGAATAATTTTTTACAAAGGCACTTGTGCAATTCAAAAAAGATACTATTTTTGTAATCTCAAACACAAACATCATCTCACTATGCACCATAAAAGCCGTCCGAAAGGCGGAACCGGCGCAAAAACACTCCAAGCTTTTGCCATGAATCGCTGGGAAAAGAACAAAAAAGACAACCGCCGCAATGATGATCGCGAACCAGAGTTTAATCAATCAGGCGATCAGAAAAGGAAAAAACTCAAACCCGTAGAAAAAACCAAGTACCGCCTGAGAGCAAATTCAGAAGAAGAAGATTATTGACCTCGCTATCAAAGAGTCACTCCGGTTCCCGGGGTGACTCTTGTACTTTCCGGCCTTACTGAATAACAAAAAGCTGCGGCTGACTCAGGTTGTTGGCAACGACTACGCCCGAGCGGCCTTCAGACATGCGCACCAGCCCCAGATGGCGCGCCTCTCTCGTCGCCCAGAAACCGTTCCGGGAGTTCGGACTGTAAACAAAATTGCCACCGCCCTGATTCAACAGAAGAGTGCCGTTCCCGGCATCATACCGGTTGATTTCTACAGCCGGGCCATAATCGTTGCCCGCCAGCAGCATATCCGGGCGACCATCGTTGTTGAAATCGCGGATGATGATATCTTTTACAGGCGAAATTTGTGCCTGATTGCACAAGGGTACGACGACGAATTTGCCGTTATTATTTTCCAGATAACAACTTCTCAGCTCGTTTGCCTCCAATACAATACCTGATTTCAGGAACTCCGGCTTGAAGAGGTCGCCTATTCCTGCATTGCCATATTCATGGTAATGTACAAATTTCTTCTTGAGTGCAGGTATCTGTTTGAGCAGCGGATCACGAAGAGCAAAAGGCACTTCAACCCCATCCCAGTACCAGCTCAGTATCGGATCCATACTGCCATTGGCATCAAAATCCTTCGCATACAACCGTACAGGTTCGGCAGCAGAAGCCCTGTAGCGTGTATTGAGGCCTTCATTACCAGCCACCAGATCCATATCGCCATCACCATCCATATCTGCCGCAACTACTGTATTCCACCATCCTTTCACCTGATCCAAACCGAAAGCGCTGGTTGCAGATTCAAATTTTCCGCCGTTATTCCTGAAAATTTCAATTGACATCCACTCACCACACACAATCATTTCTGCGTTTCCGTCACGATCAAGATCAGCAAATTCTATGTCTGTAACCATGCCTGCCTGACCAAAGGAAGGGGCCACAGTATTCGTCACATTGGTAAACTTGCCCCCATTATTTTGCCAGACAAAGGAGAATGGTTTTTTTGGGTAATTTTCGGGTACCGTTCGCCCTCCGATGAACAAATCGAGGTCATCATCACGGTCGTAATCAAAAGGGGTCACACAGCCTCCGCTCTCTGTTTCAGCAGGAATATTTGCCTGGGCGGATGTCATATTGCCTTTCCCGTCGTTCAGGTAAAGACGGTCTGTGTAATAATCAGAATTTACCCGGGGTTCATTTCCCCCGCTGACAACGAACAGATCATTGTCATTGTCGCCATCGGCGTCAAATATGGCAGCCGCAACGTCTTCCCTCAGACTGTCCTGCAGGAAATATTTGTCAGTTACATTGAATTTTCCACTGGCTGTCTGGATACAAAGATGCCTCCTGCCCCCAAAACCGCTGCCAACATACAAATCATCAAGCCCGTCGCCATTAATATCCCCGACAGCAAGGGCCGGACCCAGGTTCGAGTACTTGTGCGGTATGAGTCGCTCCCGGTCGAAGTCGAAAAACGGATTTTCCTGATGGGAGAATGTCAGTCCCGTTTGTTGGGATGACAGTTCTCTGAATACGGGTTTACCATCGTAAGCCATTTTCAGAATTGAAGGGCCCCGGGTTGCATCCGTATATTTCAGGGTAATGCGCTGATTTGACGTGATATTTTCCAGTTTCTGCACCTTTCCATCGGGCCACTGTACTTCCAGGCGTTCCACTGCTCCGGATTTGCCCAATCCGTACTGAATGATATCGGTGGAGGTAGAGATAAATCCGCGGATCGGATTGGCAAAATGTACCATTTCATTCCCGCCCGCGATCGCGCGTACGAAGGTTCCGATACCTGCTGCGTTCCCTTTCGGTCCCTCCAGTTTTATCTGTAACCAGTTGCCCGATCCCGACTCAACAGTTTTGTTTCGGTAAAGGGCGGCGGGTTCCTCGCAACGCACCACCATGACGTCCTGATCGCCATCATTGTCAAAATCAGCATAGACGGCAGCATTGGAGAACGTTTCCTGATTTACACCCCAGGCCTTCGTTACATCCTCAAAGGTCAGGTCGCCCCTGTTACGGTACACGAAATTGTGAATGGGTACCTGAGGCGTCCGCTGTATGTGCGCGAGGGTATCCCTGAATTTTCCGCCATCAGCACGGAGAGTAGAATCAATTTCAAACGTGACAAAGTCGAGATTTTGCACCTCGGCCCTGAATCCGTTGGAAATATAGATGTCCTTCCAGCCGTCATTATCAAAATCAACCATCAGTGGCGACCAGCTCCAGTCGGTAGCACTTACGCCCGAGAGGCATCCGATTTCACTGAATGTACCATTTCCGTTATTGAGCTGAAGTACATTGCGCATCATCTGTTCGCCATAGCCGTACTGGGCAAGCGTATAGTACCGCTCGTTGCGCATGGCGGTGGAATTGGTCTTGTCTTTGTAATTGGTGGGGTTGGCCATGTCAAGTACGAACAGATCAAGCAGACCATCATTGTTGATATCTGCCAGATCGGTACCCATGGAGAAATGAGACAAGTGCCTTACATAATCATTGATTCTGTCGGTAAATGTGCCATTTTTATTGTTGATATACAGGAAATCGGGTACAACATAGTCGTTGGCTACATACACGTCCGGGTATCCATCCAGATTGGCATCCATGACGGTGGCGCTGAGCCCGAACGCATAATTGTCTATTCCGGCACTTTTGCTCACATCAGTGAATTTCCCGTTATCGTTGCGGTACAACCTGTCTGAAGTATATTCGTTATCGGGCGTGGTTGTGCGGACAATCTTACCACCCACTTCGCTTATGCGCAACTGTGATACATTGGCAAAGTCGGTAGGGTGATTGATGAGGTACATGTCCAGATCTCCGTCGAGATCGTAGTCAAAGAAATTGGCGTGTGTGGAGGCACAGCCCGGGTTGAGACCGTATTCATTGGCACGGTCGGTAAATGTGAGGTTGCCATTGTTGATAAACAGGATATTGCCCCTGCTTTCGGGGGTAGGGCCTGTGCGGCACTGGTAAATATCCAGGAACCCATCTCCGTTTACATCTATCACTGTCACGCCGGTTTTAATACCATCGGGTGCTGTGATTCCTGCCCTGGCTGAAATATCCTCAAACTGAAAATTTCCTTTGTTCAGATACAGTTTGTTGGGCCCCATGGTGGCGCCGAAATACACATCCGGCAGTCCGTCGTTATTAAAATCGCCCACTCCCGCACCACCACTCATGTAAAGGTAAGTGAAGTTGAGGTAGTTGATATCCTTTGTATTGACGATCTGGTTGATAAAATCTATTCCGGAAGCAGCCGGAGCAACTTTCTCAAAAAGTGCCGGACCAGTATCTGAATTATCATTTTGATGATCTCCTCCGCATGAAGCAAGCAACAGTGCCAGTGAGATAATTGCCGGAAGCGATTGTATTGACAGAGAATTTCGCATGTATAATGTTTCAGCGATTTGGAGCTTGTTCAGGATTGTCTCGTCGATTCAAAAATGGCTCATTTTTACCATCGACAGAAAGTCATGAACAAGCTCCCGATGTGAGAGCACTGGCAATTCGGGTCGGATTTACCTGCGAAGAAACATATTTCCGTTTACTTGACCGGGACAAAATATTTCCATCGGTCAAAAAAGTTGGTTACGGAAATGGCTCCCAGATCAGTGGATGCATTCATCAGCACACAAATACCCACATCATCCCGACGATTAAAGGCGATTTCTCCCCTGAAACCATTTACATATCCGCCGTGATATACAATAGTGTCGGTATCGTGCTGAAGTATCCGCCATCCGAGCGCATAATAGGCATCATTTCTTCTCACCCAATGCCGGAGAACGGATCGCTCACCGCCTGTACCCGTCACAGGTTCAAATACCTTGTCGAGCGTGGAATCGGCAACTATGTAATCTTTATGACCGAGTAATAGCCTGAGCCATTCACCCATATCTGAAATACTGGCATTGACTCCTCCTGCAGCAGCGGAATTGTAGTACAGGCCGGATATTGAATCAGGCTGAAAGCCCGAACCGGTTTGAAAGTGCGGCAGACATTTGTTTGGGCATGAAACCATAGACAGGTAGTCACAGGATGCGTTTTTCATTCCCGCCGGCACGAATATTTTTTCTCTGATCAGCTCCTGGTAGGTTTTTTGAGTAGCTGCTTCCATCACTTCTTCTATAACACTGAATGCTGCATTCTGATAACTGTAGTATTCGCCTTCGCGCGCGCTCAGGCGCGCATGCGGGAAGTATTCGGCCACTATCTTCCGGGTATCGTAACCTCGCTCGATCAGGTGTGTGAATGCGTGGTAGGGAAGCCCGGTGGTGTGTGACAGCAGGTGCGTGAGTTGTACCCGCCCGGCCTGTGCTTCATCGCTGAGTGTAAACTCGGGGTAGCAATCGCGAACGCGCTCATTCCATCGTATCCATCCCTTCTGCACCAGAATGCCTGTGAGAACTCCGGCAAAACCTTTGGACAGAGACCCCGTACGGAATACGGTATTGACATCCACGCTGTCCGGAGAACCTGTTTGCCGCAAGCCAAAGCCCTCCATCCAAACGGTGGTATCGCCTATTACAATGACGATGGCAGCTCCCGGTGTACGGGTAGCTGCCATCGTTTCCAGAAAAAACTTCCGGTAATCTGCCAGGAACGCAGTAATTTTCGGGTCAGCAGCCGGTTTTTCGGCAAATGCCGGTTCTCCGGTCGTTATTGATTCGTTACATTCAGCGAACAGGAATGAAGCCAGTGAAAGCGCACAGAGCAACAACCATCGTGGGGCGATTTCCTTGATTTGATTCAACAGTTCGTCGGATAATTAACTGCGGGCACCCTTACCCATTACGCGGGCAACAGTAGCACCTATCTGTGCAGGGGATTCAACAACTACAATTCCATTCTCGGCCATAATGCGCATTTTTGCAGCAGCAGTATCATCGGCCCCGCCTACAATGGCGCCTGCATGACCCATCTTTCTACCCTTGGGAGCGGTTTGCCCGGCAATAAAGCCAATAACGGGTTTTTTATTGCCGTTGGCACTGATCCAGCGTGCAGCCTCAGCCTCCAGTCCGCCGCCGATTTCGCCAATCATCACGATACCCTCGGTTTCGGGATCATTCATGAACAACTCTATAGCCTCCCGGGTGGTTGTTCCGATAATGGGGTCGCCACCGATACCTATGGCGGTAGTGATACCCAGACCGGCCTTGGCGATCTGATCTGCAGCTTCATAAGTGAGCGTTCCTGATTTGGAAACCAGTCCGATAGGACCGCGTTTGAATACGAAACCGGGCATGATACCCACCTTGGCCTCATCCGGTGTGATGACACCCGGGCAGTTCGGACCAATCAGCCTTACGTCTTTGCCGTGAAGGAACGCCTTGGCTTTTACCATATCCTGGACAGGAATGCCCTCGGTGATTGCCACGATTACCTTGATTCCGGCCAGAGCGGCCTCGATAATGGCATCAGCGGCGAAGGCGGGCGGCACAAAAATAATGGAGGTATCTGCGCCGGCTTTTTTTACTGCGTCTTCCACCGTGTTGAATACCGGGCGATCGAGGTGCGCCTGACCTCCTTTACCCGGGGTAACTCCACCTACTACGTTTGTTCCGTATGCTATCATCTGTTCAGCGTGAAAAGTACCCTCTTTCCCGGTGAAACCCTGTACGATGATTCGCGAGTGTTTATTGACAAGAACTGACATTGTTCAGTAATTTATGTGATGCGTTCAGATTGATTCAGGTTGAAACTGTCATTCGCCGGCCTCCCGGATAACAAATACATCCTCGCCGGCACGTTTCATGTAGTAGTGCTCCCTGGCGTATTTTTCCCTGGTTTTTTCAAAATCTTCAGCCTCCTCCCTGGCTTCCTTTATTTTTTCCTGATAAAACCTGCAGTCTTCTTCGAGGCGGGCCTGCGCCTTGTGCAGTTTCCACTGCGTCCAGAGGCTGTGCCTGTCGAGGAATACCATAATGAACAAAAAAATCACCAGCGTCAGGTAGTACCTGTTCTGCAAGGGCTCGGGCAGATTGGCCCAGACAACTTTCCACGGGTTAGACGGAATGGCCATTTTGTTTCATTTTAGCGGGGTCAAAAGTAGTTCATTTCGGGCGATTTATCCCAATCAAAATCAATTTCGATGTGTATTAATGAATCATGAGACAGATATTTGTATAAACTGAAGTCCAAATACTGCCGTCAGTATAATCAGATGCAGTATCTCTGCATACAAAGGTTTCATATCTTCATAACTGTATGCAAGTAACAAACCTGCCGGGGCACTGACCAGAAGGAAGCGATTCCATTGCCAGTCTGTGCAGAAGAAGATGTGCAATCCGCCGAATACCAGTAACCAGAACATGACCGTAACCGACTTTTGCACCAGTATTGATTTTCCTCTCATATAGCTGAATATGTTGAACACGAAAAACAGAAAAAGCAAGGCTATCACGGTCAGGCCAGGCCATTCGCCGGAGATATCAAGTCCAGTAACCATTTGTGGCCAATTGAATACGTCGCTGACATGCCGCTGAAAAAATTCTCCTCCCCTGTCATACCAGAAATACCACGTCCAGCCGAGCAGTAATGGCAGTATCAATCCGGTCAGAAAAACCAGGTATTCGCGTGCTCCCCAGCTCCTCATTATTCCGACAGCAATGAAGAGGGCGGGGATAATGAGCATGGCACGCGGATAAAACAGACTGCCCCCCCCTATACAAAGGGCTATATCGAAAACATACAGAGGCGATTTGGATGACTTGTATGAGTAGAACAGGAAGCGCAGCGACCAGACTACAAAAAAGGAGGCTACCAGTGTCGCGGAGATATATAAAAATGAAGGAAGCAGTGCCGTAATCAGTGCAAAGGCTGCACCCGGCAACCACGATCGGGGCTCCATCAGGCGGAACTGATCGGCAATGCTGTTAATCATGATGGTTTGAACTGTCACCAGCAATACAGCAAGCAGGGATGAGGTGAAGCTGTTCGCAGCGGCACTACCGAAAATATCCATATATAACAAACCGGCATCGGCGGTATCGCGTACAATCGGGAACCAGCCCGCGAGAGCAGTAAAATGAAGGCCAAAAACGTACAGTACCAGCAATAAAGCGGTCGAAAAATGAATGTTTCTGAAAAAATACAGCACAACTTGATATTTGAGGGGGCCAAGGTCGCAATTGCCCCGCACTTTTTACAGTTCTTTGCAGTTCAAAACGATAATTTCTGACCGATATATGCCAGTAATTGCGACACCCATTGACGGACTGCTCATTTTTGAACCCGGAATCCTGCACGACGAGCGGGGTTATTTCTATGAAAGTTACAACCAGCGGGTCTGGGCCGATGCAGGGGTTCACTGTAACTTTGTACAGGATAACCAGGCCCGGTCAACACGCGGGGTACTCAGGGGCCTTCATTATCAGTGCGGCGAGATGGCTCAGGCCAAACTGGTAAGGGTCACAGAAGGTGCAGTACTCGATGTGGTGGTTGATATCAGACCCGGATCAAAAACATACGGCCAGTGGTATTCTCTTTTGATCTCCGCTGAAAATCACCTCCAGATGTTTGTACCCAGAGGGTTCGCTCACGGCTACGTCGTTCTGAGTGAAACAGCTGTGTTCTTTTACAAATGCGACAATTTCTACTCCAGAGAATCGGAGGGTGGAATCAGATATGATGATCCGACGCTGTCCATAGACTGGCAATTTGATCTCGGACAGGTACTGGTTTCGGAAAAAGATCTCATTTTGCCCGATTTCGGCAAACATAAACCGGCATAACCCGATATGAACAAGCAACAGGAATATATCGCCATCGGACGTGTCAGAAAGGCGCACGGTATCACCGGAGAAGTAAAAGTAAGCATTGAAGAACGCTACCTGGAGGATTTTCTCAAGAATGAACGTATTTTCATTGAAATAAAATCGTCCAGGATGCCTTACTTCATCTCATCTGTGCGGGGGGAGAGTGAAATTATTGTCAGGCTGGAAGAGGTTGACGATCGCGATGCCGCTATAGCCCTGCATTCCAAAGAGATTTTCCTCCGGAAACAGGATCTGATACCCGACGATGAACGCGAGTTTGAGCCCGAGGAGGAGGATTCGACCCTGTATTCTTTCCTGAAGGGGTATACTGTTACAGATAAAACTACAGGCCCGGCAGGAATCATCAGTGAGATAGTCGAGATGCCCCAGCAGGAAATGGCCTTCGTTGTACACAACGGCAGAGAAGTACTTGTCCCGCTCAACGAAAGCCTGATTGTCGCAATTGACCGCGAGAACAGGACATTGCTGATGGATCTGCCGGAGGGACTGCTCGATATGTAATTTACTGCCTTGCCCTGGTGGAAAGGAGCAGCAATACCCAGCCGGCTATGAAGAACACACCACCCAGGGGAGTCACCGGACCAAGTATCCCTGTGGGTACTGTGAGTATATCGCGGCAGGCAAGCAGGTACAGTGAACCCGAGAAGCAAAGAATTCCTGCTGTGAAGAACCAGCCCGACAAGCGCAGATAACGATTGTTTTCATTTCCCTTCATGAGCAGGGCTGCCACCAGTATAGCCAGCGTATGATAAAACTGGTAATGCACCGCCTTTTCATAAATGGACAACTGGTATTCCGTCAGCAGGGGCTTCAGTCCGTGAGCGCCGAATGCGCCTGTTGCGACTGCCAGAGCGCCCGAGATGGCTGCAATGCGAATAAATAATCCGGAAGAATCGGTCATCTTGTTGTGTTACTTTTTGATGTAGAGCAGCCATACAAAGCAGGCAATCCAGCCGAGCAGAATCAGCTGCAGATATTGGTCGCGCAGGAGTGCGCGCGTGGGCGACTCCGTTTTGTTGAAAACCAGGGTTAGTTGAAGGTATCTCAGAATACCCACGATCACGAAGAATGCAGTATAAAAGATGTTGTTGCTTCCGATACGCTCTATCACTTCGGGTGAAAAGCAGTACATCAGGTACGCGACGACCGACACGGTGGAGCAAACTACCATCGCCATGTCAAGGAATGGAAGATTGTATCCCTCGAGCGACCTCCTGAAGTTGGTTTCACCCATGGCAACGATGTACTCTCCGCGGCGTTTCGCCAGTCCGAGTATAAGTGCCAGCAGAAAGGTGAGCACCTGGAGCCAGTTGGATACCTCTACTCCCGCAACCGCACCTCCTGCGAGTACCCGGAGGATGAAGCCCATGCTGATGAGTGAAATATCAATGATGGCAAAGTGTTTGAGCGACAGCGAATAGGCGATGTTAATGGCAAAGTACAGGGTACAGTATATCAGCGCATCCGGGCTCAGCCACGAAACCACCCCTGCGCCGGCGGCAAGCAGCAGCCCCATGATAATCATGGCCTGCGTTCTGCTCACGACACCACTCGCTACAGGTCTTTTGCGTTTGTCGGGATGCTGCCGGTCGTGCGAAGCGTCCACCGTATCGTTCAGGACGTACACAGAAGATGCAATCAGCGAGAACGCAATGAAGCCGGCCAGCGTGCGTTCAAAGACAAGCGGCTCACCAAGGCGTGCGGCAAAAAATGCCGGCAGGAAAAGAAAAAGATTCTTAACCCAGTGTTCAACCCTGATCAGATGTACAAATTGCCTGAACGTCATCTGTGCAAAGGTAAGTCACTCGGCCGATAAGGAGGTAAAGAGCTTTCGAATTGACAACCGGATGACACACAAGCCCGGCACTTACATTCTGTAGTCCTTGTCCCGATCCGGTTTATCGCGCTTCTTGCCCCAGGAATATCCTAATTTCAGGGAGAGTTGTGCTGTCCAGCCATTCAGTTTGGTACCATCAAAACCGGGCAGACTGGAATTGCCCACCATCCGATAGCCGCCATCAATCCCTATATGGCACCATCGTAGTGCATTTATTTCCAGTCCGACAGACGGTTGCATGACCAGAATTTTATCTGAGTCACTGGCAGTTTCGACCCGGCCTCTGCCCACCTCAAATCCGATCTGAGGGTGTATGGCTTTGTGATTGTCGAACCCGACATGTACAATCAGTGGGTTCCAGGTCATATCGAAGTCCTGATTGTCCACCACGCTCCATCTGAGCCTGTCGGAGAGGGAAAAATGGCCCCAGCCAATGAGTACAGAGCGACCGAGTTCGATACCCCAGTAGCCACCTCTTGCATAGCTGATATCATCACCGATCTGAGTGAGCTGATGTCGGTAACCACCCCAGAAGCCGGTCCAGCCCCAGCTTTTATCGCCCAGGACAGTCTGTTCTTTTTGGGCTTGTACATTCATAAAAGCCAGTAGAAACAATGCGGAAACAAGAATTTTTTTCATGGCAGAGTGTTTATTCAAAAGACGAATTTGACAGTGCAATGTTACAGGATGGTCGGGTTTCCAGCGACTGATTATAGAATATTCACTTATTTCTAACGACGATTTAACCTGATTTTACGATTTGTGATATGAGAGCTTGTTCAAAGGACGAGGGCCACCCCGTTACGGAGTGGCCCTCGTCTTGTATGTGTGCCAGAAGAACTGCTGTAATCAGGGTTTCAGAATCACAAGACGTTTGGTTCCAACCGAACGGCCCTTGCTGTCTGAAAGATTGTACAGATAGGTTCCCTTTTTGAAATTATCGAGGTCTATACGGATAGAGCGGTTACCGGACAACTGGTATGTTTCTTTCCAGACTACTTTACCGATAATATTGTAAATTTTGAGTGTATATTCTTCCTGTGGCAGATTGGAGCAGTCGAAGCGCACCCAGTCAACGGCAGGATTCGGGAAAGCGGTGATTGTGGCTCCGGTTTCTTCGTACAGTTCGTCAACGGCGGTAACTCCGTTGTCTTTAAACCGGACTGTTACTACGTTGCTTGCATCATTACTCATGGTTGCCACCGCAATTTCCTCTTTCTCTGTACCGCTGTAAAACCTGAAGGTAATGGTGGTATCCGGCTGAGTGAGAGCGCCAAGGCCGCCACCTCCGCCTGCTCCGCCAAGCAGTGTGCTCAGGTCTATCCAGTTGCCGAAGCCGGGGAAAATTGCCACGTACAATTCAACCTGGTTGGTACTGATGTCCGTTCTTTTTTTCCTCAGCACCTGATACTGTCCACCCGGTATGATGCAGGTACCCCATCCGTCAACCACCTCCCTGCGATCAACTGTTGTACGAATACGCATCGAATCTATGTTTACAGGAAGGCTGGAGAAGATACTGTCGAGGAAAGGCGACTGATCGGTTGGGAAAGTCAGACCGAGATTTGATTGCGTGTTCTCGATATCGAAGAAGTTCATGGGTGACCTTCTCTCTAGGAGGGCCGGGGAGTAGGCTGTATTGAACGGCACATTAATCTGGGGCAAATTGCCTCCTCCGAAGCCGAGAGTCTCATATTTATTATTGGTCACGTTGTAATAGACCTCGCCGTTGGTTCCTTCCCCCTGCATCACATCAGCTGAAGGGAAACGGAAGAAGTTCACGCCCTGATTGGCTGGTTTGAAGACAGATACATCGCGATTATCAGCATTCAGGGCTGAAAAGTCCCAAACCTGGCTACCACCCGGGGGAGTAGCAGCGTTAATACCATCCGGTTCTTCGTCGAATGCAAAGTACAGGGTATCGCCCGCAGCAGGGAAAGTTGAGTTTGTGACGGTAATTTGCGCCGAAGCGCTGATTGCCAGGGCTGAGAAAGCTGCAAGTAGCATTCTTTTCATCGGATGGTTTGTTGTTTGAAGATCACTGGTCTGGATTGAACTGTATGGGAAACCCGGGCCTAAAGGTAGAAAAAAAATCGTGACCGTTGCACCAAACATTACATTTTGTATGGATACATACGAATTATCTGTCCTGTGAGGGCCATAAAATCAGTTATTTGAAGCCATCACAGCAGATTTTTCACCAAAAGCACTTCCAGTGCCTCAGTGGCAAGCTCATCATCTATACCAAACTTCTTCTTGAGATGAAGGAATATCCTGTGCTCAGAAGGGGTCACCAGGCCATCGGCCATGATAACATCCAGGCAATGGTAAAAAAGCGGAAGACGGGTTTGCTCGCGGATCATATCCGTAGCGGCATCAACCAGCGCCTCCGGACTCCCGAGTTGTTCGTAGAGTGCTGATACAATATCGGTAAGCAACTTCGGATCGTGCCCTATAAATATGTTTCTGGTTCTGATGGTACCGGAATAGACCGAATTTTCCGATCCGTCATCAATTTCGTTGGCGCGCACGCACGCGAGCAGGACGGCCGCACAGGCTTCTGCTTCATTGAGCACAAGAGGTGACGCGGTACTTTTTTCGGGACTGGGAATCGGTCTGGGTTTGAAAAAATCCATCATGGCATTGACTCGGTTTGGGCGATTATGACTGGGCAGAATTTTGTCCGTCAAAAGTAATGCCGAAAATGAAATTTTGTCTGTTAAAATACGCATATTCTGCGTCTGGCCCAAAAACAGTCAGTTTTTGGGCCAGACAGCATCTTAATTTTGTAATTACTTGTTATAAAGTTCCTCTTCTGGCCTGTTCTGCTTCTATACTCTCGAAGAGTGCCTGAAAATTACCCTTTCCGAAAGATATGGCTCCGCATCGCTGAATAATTTCGAAGAAGAAAGTAGGCCTGTCTTCCACCGGTTTGGTGAATATCTGCAACAGATAGCCCTCTTCGTCGCGATCCACCAGAATTCCCAGGCTTTTAAGTACAGCCAGATCCTCCCTGATCTCCCCTACCCTTTCAGGGACCGTGTCATAATAGCTGCCCGGAACATACAGAAATTCAATACCCCGTTTGCGCAGTTCTCCCACTGTAAAGATGATATCGTCGGTATCAACAGCGAGGTGCTGCACGCCCTGCCCTTCATTGAATTCAAAGAATTCTGCCACCTGCGATTTTTTCTTTCCATGTGCAGGCTCGTTGATTGGAAACTTGATTCGCATGTTGTCACTGGCCATCACTTTCGACATCAGAGCGGTATATTCCGTTGAAATATCTTTGTCATCGAAGGTAATCAGGTTCCTGAAGCCCAATACATTTTCGTAGAAAGCAGCCCAGGTATTCATTTCCCCCCAGCCCACACTGCCAACGCAGTGATCTACATAACGAAGTCCGACGGGTGCGGGATTGTATTCCGATTCCCATTTTTCATATCCGGGCAGAAAAAGTCCACTGTAATTTTTACGTTCCACAAAAATATGTACCACATCTCCGTAAGTATGTATCCCGGAGCGCACCACTTCCCCGTATTCATCGCGTTCAACCGTTGGCTCCATATAGGGCCTGGCGCCACGGTTCACAGTTTCATGGAATGATTTTTCGGCGTCATTTACCTCAAAGGCAATAACCTTTACTGCATCTCCATGGCGCATATTGAAAGAAGTAATATCGGAATTGGAGTGATACGGCGTGGTGAGCACCAGCTTTATCTTGCCCTGTTGCAACACGTATGATGCCCGGTCGCGCATGCCGGTTTCAAGTCCGGCATAAGCCAGCGACTGAAATCCGAAAGCGGTTTTATAGAAGTGTGCTGCCTGTTTGGCGTTACCGACATAAAATTCAACATAATCGGTACCCAGAAGCGGGAGGAAATCAGCTGCATTCAATGAATCAGCTGCAGGTTGCAGAATGGCTTGCATGGCTTGTATCAGTTAGTTATTTTCATACCACACCCGGTAGTAATCATCAATTTCAATGTTGAGAGCATCCTCTGTAATCATGACAGGCCGAAAGGGATCTATCATGACGGCGAGTTCACCGGTTTCTTTCTGGCCGATGCTGCGCTCAATGGCACCCGGGTGCGGGCCATGCGGGATGCCTGCAGGATGCAGGGTGATCTGGCCGGGGCCTACGTTGTTTCTGCTCATGAAATTTCCGTCCACGTAATAAAGCAGCTCATCTGAATCCACGTTGGAGTGATGATAGGGCGCCGGTATGGCATCAGGATGATAATCGTACAGCCGCGGAACAAAGGAACATACCACAAAACCCTGACCTTCGAAAGTCTGGTGAACGGGCGGGGGGAGATGTATGCGACCGGTCAGGGGTTCAAAGTCGCGGATATTGAAGGCATAAGGGTAATGGAACCCGTCCCAGCCAACCACATCAAATGGGTGATAAGGGTACTGGAATGGAATAATTTCATTTTGTTTTTTGATGCGGACTTCAAAATCGCCCTTTTCATCAAAAGTTTCGAGGGTTTCCGGTCTTTTAATATCTCTCTCACAAAAGGGAGCGTGTTCAAGCATCTGTCCGAACTCATTGCGGTATCTGCGGGGAGTCATAACCGGTGAGTGAGACTCTATGAAGAGCAGCCGGTTCTCACCCTGAAAAAAGGACAGTTTATAAATCGTTCCTCTTGGAATGACGAGATAATCACCTGGTTCAAAGGGAATGTTACCGAACATGGAAAGCAGTTCGCCCCGACCATGGTGTACGAAGATCAGTTCGTCGGCATCAGCGTTTTTAAAGAAATAGTCTGGTTCACCCGTTGGGGAAGCCAGGCCAATTGCCAGGTCATTGTTAACAAACAGCACCTTCCGACTTTCGATATAGTCATCGGATACCGGCACCCTGAAACCCTCGAATTTCATGGGCTGAATATTGTTATTCACCGCAATTCTGGGTTTGACGGGATATCTGTCGCCAATCTGTCGTATCTGTGTTGGTGCATGAATGTGATACACCAGCGATGACATACCGCTGAACCCGAGCGTACCCACCAGTTCTTCCTGAAAAAGGGCTCCCGACTCACGGCGGTAAACTACGTGGCGTTTGTGAGGTATGTTACCTAATTTGTGGTAAAATGGCATAATCCGGTCGGTTTGGAGCGCTCCGGGAGCCCGTCAAGCGCTCATATTGGCAAGGCTGAGTATGTTTCCGCCCGTGAACGCCCGGGAGCGCATACTGGCGGGAGCAAAAGTCAGAACCGAAAAGAGTATACAGTGCTGATCCGGGTCAGCTGCCGCACAAACATTCATCAGTATATGCGCAAAATAGATACGCGGAACACCGGCAATAGTCCGGGTTCCGCGTACGGGCAGTAAAAATCAACAGTTGGGTTGGGGAGATCCCTGGAAAAATCAGAGATCCTTCAGTTCACCCACGAGCTTGCCGAGCATATCCTTGGCATCTCCGAAAAGCATTTTGGTTTTCGGGTGGAAGAACAGTTCATTTTCGATACCTGCGTAACCGGCGCGCATACTGCGTTTGAGTACGATGACATTTTTGGCCTCCCACACCCTGAGAACCGGCATTCCATAAATCGGGCTACCCGGATCATTCTCGGCTGCAGGATTCACCACATCATTGGCGCCTACTACTATTACCACGTCCGTACTGTTCATTTGCGGATTGATATCTTCCATTTCCACCAGTTTCGGATAGGGCACATCTGCCTCTGCCAGCAGTACGTTCATATGACCTGGCATACGACCGGCAACAGGGTGAATGGCGTAGTTCACCTCCACACCCTTTTCTTCGAGTTTTTTCTCGAGTTCGTGACAAATATGCTGTGCCTGGGCTACCGCCAGACCATAGCCGGGAACAATAGTGACCTTGCCCGCGTATGCGCACAGGATAGCCGTATCCGTGAGGCTGATTTCTTTCACTACCTGATCTCCACCCGAAGCACTGCTGCTGCTTCCACCACCGCCGAACGATCCGATGATCACATTGAGCAGTGAACGGTTCATGGCGTTGCACATGAGAATAGTGAGGATGGTTCCGGCAGAGCCCACGAGAATACCACCGGTCAGCATGACAGGGTTATCGTAGAGGAAACCGCCGAAGGCGGCCGCCATTCCAGTGAAGGAGTTCAGCAGAGAAATAACCACAGGCATATCGGCTCCACCGATGGGCATAACAAAGAGTACGCCGTAGAGTGACGACAGTGCGAGCAGAATCCAGACGGCATTATGACCAAATGTATCAGGCGACGCGACAGCAATCACCAAAACAGCCAGCGTGGCGATCAGAAGAGCAATATTGATATAGGTCAGGAATTTCGAAGAAAAATCCTTTATTTTCTCATCGAGTTTGCCATAGGCAATCACACTGCCACTGAAAGATACAGCACCAATGATCAAACCGAGAAAAACCGTCAGCAGGTAACCTGATGAGCCGTGGGGGTGGCTGTGAAACTCAACTATAGAAATGATGGCTGCACAGGCGCCCCCCATTCCGTTGAAGAAAGAGACCATCTGGGGCATGGCGGTCATTTTGACCCTCATAGCCATGAGCCAGCCAACAACAGTACCAATACCCATAGCGGCGATGATCCAGGGGATATTGCCGATGGGTTGGCCATCTTTATTGTGAAAGAGAACGGTACCGATGATGGCGAGTACCATGCCGAATGCAGCGACCAGATTGCCTTTTCGGGCCGAATCAGGGCTGCTCAACTGTTTGAGTCCGACAATAAACGTAACGGACCCCACCAGATATGAAAGTTGAAGCAAAAAGTCAGGTGTCATAGAAAGGGTAACTTTAGGTTATGTACGGCAGCGCCACACACAGGAATCTTATTTCTTTTTCTTGAACATTTCCAACATACGGTTGGTGACAACGAAACCGCCCACTACGTTCAGCGTACCGAGCAGCACTGCCAGGAAACCAAGAACAAGCGCAAGGTAATCGTCGGGAGCGGCGTGCCCCATCACGATAATAGCGCCTATAATAACTACCCCGTGAATGGCATTGGCGCCCGACATCAGGGGAGTGTGCAGAATAGCGGGCACGTTGGAAATCACTTCGATCCCGAGGAGTACCGACAGAACGACGATGTAGATAAGATTCTGGTATTGAAGAAAAAACTCGGACATGAGTCAGGAATTTAATGGTTAGAGACCTGGTTTCAACCTGCCATAACAGCCTTCAGTCGTTCGCTGACGATTTGTCCGTCATGTGCGATACAGGTGGCGGCGATAATATCATCTTCGAAGTTGAGCGTGAGTTCGCCCCTGATGAAAATCAGCTTCATGAAGTTGACAATATTTTTGCCAAACATCACACTGGCGTCTTTGGGTGTGCTGCTGGGCAGATTGGAGTCACCTATGATACAAACTCCGCTTTCGGTGCGGATGGTTTTG
Source organism: Bacteroidota bacterium (assembly GCA_039804245.1). Classification (GTDB taxonomy): domain Bacteria; phylum Bacteroidota; class Bacteroidia; order Chitinophagales; family Saprospiraceae; genus M3007. Next base: position 7,047 of record JBDLWO010000086.1, on the reverse strand, counting down.
CCATTTTCGGTAACTTCGCAGTTGCCACCGGTTGATGCGGCCAGATCAACAATTACTGCGCCGTTTTTCATGGCAGCAACGGTTTCTTTCCGGATGAGAACGGGAGCTTTACGACCGGGTATTTGCGCGGTGCAGATGATCACATCTGCTGCTGCTGCGTGGTCATGAATGAGTTGTGCCTGACGCTGTTTGAACTCTTCAGTTTGTTCAACAGCATATCCACCGGCAGATTTGTCGTCAACAGCGCCCTCAACCTCCACAAATCTGGCACCGAGCGACAGCACTTCTTCTTTTGCGGCTGCGCGCACATCGAAGGCCTCGACTACTGCTCCGAGGCGTTTGGCGGTAGAGATAGCCTGCAATCCGGCCACACCGGCGCCGAGAATCAGCACCTTTGCGGGCTTGATAGTACCGGCAGCCGTCATAAACATGGGGAAGAACGTTGGCAGATGGGTGGCAGCCAGGAGTACGGCCTTGTAGCCTGAGACAGTGGCCATGGAAGACAAGACATCGAGCGCCTGCGCACGCGTGCTGCGCGGAGCCAGATCGAGACTGAAAACCGAAGCTTTCGTTTTGAGCAGATCCTCTACGGCTCCTTTGTTGGAGAGCGGATTCATTTGCCCGATGAGAATTTGACCGGCAGACAGTTTGTGAGAGTCGGTGGTGTTGAGCGGGTGAATTTTCACCAGGATACTGGAGTCCTTCAACACAGTGTCGCGATTGACGATTCGGGCGCCCTGGGCCTCGTAACTCGCATCGCTGAAGAAAGCGGAACTTCCGGCCCCCTGCTCCACAATTACCTGTTGGATGCCAAGTTTTAGCAGAGCGGAAACAGATTCGGGTGCAATGGCAACCCTTTGTTCGCCTTCGGATTCTTTCAAAATTCCAAGCGTCATGATATTCAGGTGTATTTTGTAATCTGGTACATTCGGTCAGTTTGTTTTGGCGGCCCGAAAATAGAGAGTTTATCGGATGTAGCAGTAATTACCTTGAAAATATGGATATAATTGTTTGTACCGGTCAAAGAAACTTGCGCAATTCACATGATTTCGGTCAATAGTATCATGAAAACAAACACAGGCAACATCAATAAGTGTTAAAATGCTGATTTTGGCAAACCTTTTTGTATGTTTGCACTTTAAGTTATAACTCCTGTTACACCCTGATCAATAAAACTGCCCAAAATCTGTTTTTAATACCATAAACATCGGGTTTCGATCCGGGTTTCCATTGTACAAATGTAAACTTATAGCGGCAATTCAATCTGATAAATCTTTTGAAACAACGGGATACCCGCATATATTCATGTGGGAGCCCCTTCACTTTTTAATCAACTCACGGTTTTCTGTGGCTGGATACGACAGTGCTTTTCCGGCGGCTTTACTTTTCAATTTCTTCGTTAAATGAGAAAATTTTTATTTGTCCTGCTTGCTCTCGTATCCGTACAGGTTGCTATTGCCCAGCCCTGCCCACCACCCGGATTCCCTGATGCAGGCAATACCTGTCAGCAGGCGCCGCTACTGTGTGTCAATATTGACGGCTATTGCAACACTATCAACAACAATAACCAGCAGCAGAATTTCCCGGGGTGCTTCCCGAACGTTCTGAATAATGACGAGTGGTTTTCATTTTTTGCAGGCACATCCTGTATCACTATCAGGGTAATTCCAAGTAACTGCTCCCAGGGTAACAATATGGGTCTGCAGGCAGGTATCTACAGGCAGTGCGTGAGCAATCCTATTGATCTGCAGTGCCCCTGCTCCACCCAGCCATTCCTGCTCGAATCCTGTAACTATATAGTTGGAAACGTGTACTGGTTCGTTCTGGATGGCTGCGCAGGTAATGTTTGTGACTATGAAATCGAGGTGGTCAGCGGCTCCACAGTGCCATTCCCACCGGTCCTGAACGATCCCGTAACGGGGCCGACCCCTGTGTGTGCGGGTCAAAACAATACTGTTTACTCCATTCCACAGGTTACGGGGGCCTCTCAGTATGGCTGGACGCTCAATCCATCCAACTTTGGAACACTGACAGGAGGAAACAATGAAGATGTGAATGTTAACTGGAGTTCCAGTGCCAGCGGCACAGCGCAACTCTGCGTGTCAGTAGGTAACGCCTGTAACCCCAACGCAGACTCCGCCTGTACAACAGTTACTGTAATACCCAGACCCACAGCCATACTCTCGGGCAGTGGAGTAATATGTAACGGATCGAGCGGGTCTGTTAACCTGACCGTCACGTTTACAGGAAATGCTCCCTGGGAATTTGTACCACTTCTGAATGGTGTGGCCCAACCTGCCATCACTACCTCCGACAACCCATACACGCTGAACGTTACCCAACCAGGCACCTGGACGCTGCAAAGGGTCTCTACCGTCGGTGCTCCCTGTAACGGGACTGTATCCGGCACTTCAACGGTCACCCAGGTTACAGTAAACACTTCGGCAACAACGGTGGCTGCAACGTGCGGACAGAGCAACGGCTCGGTTGACTTGTCGGTAAATGGCGGAAATGCCCCCTACACCTATAGCTGGTCGGGCGGCCAGACTACCCAGGACCTCAGCAATATGGCGCCGGGAACATACGATGTAACGGTGACTGACAATAACGGCTGTACCAAAACTCAGTCGGTAACTGTTCAGGATAATACCATCACCATAACTCCCTCTGCTGTCACGACCTCAGTAACCAACTGCGTGGCGCCCTTCAATGGAAGTGTAAATCTGAGTGTATCCCCTCCTAACACTTACACTTACTCCTGGTCCAACAGTGCCACCACCGAGGACCTGGCAAACGTGGAGGCAGGTACCTATACGGTAACCGTCACATTCGGGGTTACATGTACTGCAACCGGTGAATATACGGTAGCCGATCAGCCCAATAACCCCAATATTTCCAGCACATTCGTTAACACCACCTGTGATCTGGCCAATGGCAGTATCAGTATCAGCGTGACCGGCAGTACTACGCCATACACCTACTCCTGGTCCAACGGCGCAACAACGCAGAACCTTTCCAATGTACTGGCAGGCACTTATGACCTTACCGTCACAGGAGCAAACGGCTGTACCGACACCGAGTCGGTCACGATCTCCAATAACAACCCGCCCATCACCATCAATACCAACTCCACTTCCAATACCAACTGTAACGGAACGGGCAACGGAAGTGCCACACTATCCATCACCCCCCCGGGCAGTTATACCTTCCTGTGGTCGAACAACGCCACCACGCAAAATCAGAGCGGACTGCTCCCGGGAACATATACGGTAACTGTTACCGGACAGGGCTCCTGCTCGGAAACTGCAGAAGTGACGGTGGACGATAATCCGAATAATCCGACGTTGTCGTTTACTACCACCCAGAGCACCTGTGATCTGCCCAACGGCTCTATCAATGTTTCTGTATCGGGAGGTACAACCCCCTACACCTATACATGGTCCAATGGTACAACTACTCAGGATCTGAACAATATTCTCGCAGGCGACTACGATGTCACTGTCACCGGAGCCAACGGCTGCACGGATACAGAGACAATTAATGTCGGAAATAATAATCCGCCGATTACTGTTTCTGCCAACGTGCTCCCCAATACAGTATGCAGTGGAAACTTTAACGGCTCCATCACCACTACTGTATCTCCATCAGGATCATATACTTACCAGTGGTCAAATGGTGGCACTACGCAGAGCCTATCCAACCTGCCCGCCGACACCTACACGGTGACGGTTACAGGACAGGGCAGTTGTTCGGCTACTGCCGAATTTACCGTGCCGGAAAATGCCAACGTGCCATTTGTCAACTATAGCACCACCAATTCTACCTGCGAACTTGCCAACGGCAGTGCCAACGTATCTGTTACGGGCAGTGTGGCCCCATTCACCTTCCTGTGGTCGAATGGCGCCACCACGCAAAACCTGATCAATGTTGTACCCGGAACATACACACTGACTGTAACCGGCGCAAACGGCTGCTCAACAGAAGAAACCATTGAAATCAACAATATCAATCCGCCGATCTCCCTTTCAGCTGCCCTTACCGACAACACACTCTGCGGCAGTAATGGGAACGGTGCGATCAACCTCACTGTTTCTCCACCCAATAGCAGCTATACTTATCTTTGGTCAAACAATGCCACCACACAGGATCTGAACAACCTGCAACCCGGATCTTACGAAGTTACGGTAAGTGCAGGTGGCGCCTGTACGGAAACGGCCGTTTATGTGGTTGAGGACAATCCGAACGACCCTGACCTGACCTTCACCCAGGTGGATGCCAACTGTGGTCTTGACAACGGCAGTATCAACCTGTCAGTTACCGGAGGCACCACACCATATACATATCAGTGGTCGAACGGCGCGACTGCTCAGGATCTGAACAACATTCCGGGAGATATCTATTCGGTTACTGTTACCAGCCCCAACGGCTGTTCCAATGAAGCTTTTATTGTAGTCAACGACAATATCATACCTGTCAGTGTTGACGGAAACTCGGCGGGAGTTACCTCCTGTATCAATAATAACGGCTTCGTTTCTATTTCAGTTTCTCCTTCCAATGTTACTGTAACCTGGGAAAACGGCTCCAGCGCTCTTACCAGGAACAATCTGGCACCGGGAACATACTCTGTTACTGTAAGTGCCGGAGGCACCTGTACAGAAACAATGACATTTGAACTGTACGATGAAACAGAATACCCGACCGCCACAGCCGATGTAACAGCAGGGTACTGCAATATACCCAATGGTTCCATTGACCTTATCGTGGATGGAGGTGTGCCTCCCTACATATATAAGTGGTCAAACAATGCCACAACACAGGACTTGAATAACCTTGGACCCAATTCATACACAGTAACGGTCACAACCTCACTCGGATGTACCACTGTAGCCACTTATGATGTACCGAACAATCCGGTCCCGATACAGATCAGTGGTTTCGTATTGGATAATCTTTCGTGTAACCCACCCTATAGTGGTGGTGTTGATATAGAAATCTCTCCGGACGACTATATATATACTTACAGGTGGTCCAATAACTCAACAGCACAGGATCTGGTGGCTATAGCTCCGGGTACTTACACGGTAACGGTAACGCTCGGACCGGGTTGTCAGGCTGTCGAAACCTTTACAGTTGAAAATGCTGCCGTGGCACCTAACCCGTCAGCCGCCGGCATTCCGGCCACCTGCGGGCTTGGTAATGGCGGCGTCAATCTTTCAGTGAGTGGTGCAACACCTCCATACACCTACATATGGAGCAACAACGCCACCACCGAAGATCTCTCGGGGGTAACCCCGGGAACCTACTCGGTGACTGTTACAGATTTCTTCGGGTGCTCCGCCACCACTTCAGCTGTTGTGACAAACAACAATATTCCGATCAACATATCTGCCGCTCCGACAGATAACACGTCCTGTGCCAGTCCCAACGGCGCACTCAATATCACTGTGGCCCCGGCAGGCAGCGGCTACAGCTTCCTGTGGTCCAACGCAGCCACAACGGAAGACCTGACGGATATTCCGGCAGGAAACTACAGCATAACGGTAAGCGCGGGAACAAGTTGCTCCGCCAGTGCCAATTTCACTGTTAACAACAATATCACAGCCCCGGAAATCGGTGTCTCAATCACTCCGGCTGTGTGTACAAACCCGAATGGTGGTATTGACCTGACTGTATCCGGTGCTCCGGGGCCCTACGTTTTTGCCTGGTCCAATACAGCAACAACAGAAGACCTCACTGGAATACTCCCCGGGAACTACACGGTAACTGTCACTGCTGCCAATGGCTGCCAGGCTGACTCTGTACTTGTTGTTCCCAATAACAGTTCTACTTTCAGCCTTTCAGGTAACGCCCAGCCACTCACCAACTGTGCAAGTAATAACGGAGCTGTTGATCTGTTGATTACTCCGGCAGGACCCTATACCTACCTCTGGAGCAATAACGCTACTACCGAAGATATTTCCTCCCTTCAGGATGGCATATACTCGGTAACAGTAACCGAAACAGGAACCTGTGCAGCGTCTATTTCTTTCATCGTTGCCGATAACAGGAGTTACCCGATACTCAACCAGAGTATCAATGCAGAGCTCTGCAACCTGCAGGACGGAGCGGTTAATCTCACCGTCAGTGGTGGCACGCTACCCTATTCATTTAACTGGACTGGCGGCTTCACAACCGAAGATCTCACCGGCATTTCCAATGGAACTTATGCTGTCACTGTTTCTACATCCAACAACTGTACTGCCACCGCAAGTACCGTAGTTCCTGACAATGATGTAACTTTCTCTGTGACCGGCGCTCCGGCAAACGTAACTTCCTGTGTAACCATCAACGGAGGAGTAGATATCACCGTTTCTCCCGCTGATCCGGGCAATGGTCTCACTTATTCCTACAAATGGTCCAATAACTCCACTACACAGGATCTTCAAAACATTCTGGCAGGCCAGTATCAGGTAACAGTAAGTGCAGGTGGTACCTGTACCGCAACTGCCGCTTATTCTATACTGAACGATACCGATGCCCCCAATATCTCGGGTGCAGTTCAACTGGCACTCTGCGGACAAAGCAGCGGTGGCGTTGATCTCTCAGCCAATGGCGGACAAGCCCCCTATTCATATGTGTGGTCAACCGGGATAACTACACAGGATCTCACTGGCGTACCCCCGGGTAACTACGTGGTTACTGTAACCGGTGCCAACGGCTGTGCCAATTCTGATGATTTCGAGGTACTGGAAAATGTTGTCATTCCGGGTGTATCGGGTTCAACGGTATCAAACACCTCATGTGTTTCAAATAACGGTGGAATAACAATCAATGTGTCTCCACAGACACTTTCATACAGCTATATATGGAGTAATGGCCAAACTACCCAGAATCTTCAGGGAATCCCCGGCGGTGGTTATTCTGTTACCGTAAATGCTGGTGGCTCATGCACAGGAGTAGCTACTTTCAATGTGCCGAACGATATTGTAGTGGTATCGCTGGGCGGTTCGCCAGGGCCTGTGGCATGTTTCGGACAAGCTACCGGATCGGTAAACCTGAATGTAAACT